>CAKSDT010000007.1 GCA_934446135.1 uncultured Clostridia bacterium | reverse complement strand
GAACTTTTCAGAAGCGGTTGTTGTTATAATAGAGGAAACGGAAAAATCTTTTATTTCCAGCCGGGACACGAAACATTCCCAACATTTAAAAATGAAAATGTTCAGACAGTTATAAAAAATGCTGTCCGTTGGGTAAATCCTACATACAGAGCAAAACTTTCCTGTCCTATGATTAAAAAAATCGGCGAATAAAAATTTCAAATTTTAACACCCGGCATTAGCCGGGTGTTATTTTAGTTTTATTTTGTAAGTTTTAAGAGATCAAACATTCTCATAATAATCATTGCTGTTTCTGCTCTGGTTGCATTATCCAAAGGATTAATTGTTGTATCCGACTTTCCTTTTATAAGTCCTATTCCTGAAATGTATGAAAGTGCATCTTTTGCATAATCGGAAATTTCTTGACTGTCATTATATTCAGAAATATTTTTACCTGTTGAAGACAAGTCATATCCTTTAAATTTGTAATATCTGTAAAGCATTACCGAAAGTTGCTCCCTTGTAATATCACTGTCCGGGTCAAATATTGTATCTGAAACACCTGATACAATTCCGTTTTCTGCTCCCCATGAAACTGCATTATAGAACCAATCATTTGTTTTTATATCAGAAAATGAAACATCACCCGTTTTAGGTTTATTTTCAAGACTGTATAAAACAGTTATAAACATCGCTCTTGTAAGTTTTGCTTCCGGTTCAAACTCAGTTTCGGAAACTCCGTTCATTATTCCCTTCTGCTTTACAAATTCAACTGCATTATAAAACCAATCATCTTTTTTAACATCAGTAAACTTTATAGGTTCGATTTCTGTTTCTTCTGTTTTTTCTTTTTCCCATTTAGCATACAAAGTCAAATCAGATGTAACTTTTTTTGTAAAATCGTAAACCTTTGTAAAATCGTTATCAATGTACCATCCCTTAAATTTATCTCCATCTTTTTGCGGCACGCTCGGTTCAGACACTTTTTCACCATCTTTTACCGTTTGCGATTTTAACTTACTTCCGCCGTTTGTATTAAACTCAACTTTATATGTTACTTCAGTTGCAGTATTATCTCTTCTTGCCCATTTTTCAGAGCCTTCTTCTACTGTATAATCATCTGTATAATGAAGTACTATTACATCGCCGTTTTTAACACTTTGTTCTTTAACACCTTTTGTCGGATGGCTTCCGTTTAATGTATACATCCAACCGGATTTCAAACCGTTAGTAAATTCTCCGATATCTTCTATTGTGGTAATATAGTTGCCTGACGGATTTACAAAAGAATATTTCCCGTCTAAAGCCTTTATAATTACATCCAAAACAGTTGCAGGTGCATCTAATTCACACAATTCATTTGAAATCCATCTTTGAAGATTTCCGTCTCTAAGGGTGTGAACATTTTCATCATCCTCACCGTGAGCGGTATCTCCGTAAAGAGAAAATAAAACTTTGATTTTTCCTGTGCTTGCAGGAACGGCATCTCTTGTGATAACAAGTTTTAAAGTCTGAATAATTCCGTCTTTTTCTCCTGTTATCGTAAACTCATTCTGTCCCTCTGCAAGTTCATATGAATCCGAAATAGGTTCTCCGTTAACTTTTATATCAACAGTTTTATCGGCAATCGGAACTATTTTTACAGAATCAATTCTGTAACCTACAGAAGTCTTATAGTTTTCACCGTCCGTTGTTTCTGTTTTTCTTGCAATTCCCGAAACATCGACTTTTATATTTTCTATCAGTTTATCTGATTCTTGTGAAGTACCTGTAAGTTTAACAAGGTAAATCCGGGGTTCCTTATCTCCGTTTTGAATAACAATTCTGACAAGTTTTTCTTGACCTTTTATTACTTTGAAAATATCGCTTTTTCCGTCATGTGCTATCCTCTGGTTATTGACATATATGTTATCATCTTCTGCTGCACCGTTTACAGATAATGAAACATATTTTATGTCACCAATATTAAATTCGTAACTGTTTTTATCTCCTGTAAAATTAAATGATTTAGCGTCAACACCATCGGAAACTGTTATTCCGCTGACAGGTGATGTTCTTGAAACCTCAGTTTCCTGAGGTGTTGTAACAACCACATAAGAAACTTCTGTTGATTTTTCCGCGAATGATGGATGCCAAATATTTGATGCAGTCTGAACTTTAATATAATGAAAGGCTTTGTTTGAAACATCAACAATATTTCCGTCTTTATCGACTGCCCATTCAAGATCGAATCCGTTTGCCCGGAGTTTATGGTCTGAGTTGTCAAGATACGGATTTACATCTTTGCCTATTTCTCCGTTTGAAAAGGCATCGCTATATCCCCAGTTTACAGGGTAGCAATCTACTGCAGTTCCCAGTTCAAAGATATTTCCGTTTGCAGATGGAAGACATATTCCCGAAAGGGTAACAGTATCAGATCCAATCAAAGAATTAAGGAAGTATTTGCTCTTTAAAGGCCACTGACCGGAATATGATGCTCCGTCATTAGCATTTCCAAGACTGTCTGTCCATTTTGTTTTACCGTTTGACGCTTTTTGATAATTTACAGTGTAGTTCCACTCTACCCCATCATCATAATGTGCAGAACCTGCAAGAGCATACCAGGTATTATTATCTTCCGAAACCCAAATCTGTCCCGGCTCAAAGAAACTCATACCTGTGCTTGTTGAAGAATCTACATTTGCATTTCCGTATACATAAAAATCAATACCAAATTTATTTTTAGGATCATTTACTATCGGAGTGTCATAATAATATGTAATATATCCTCCAAAGTTTCCGAGTGAAGTTAAAGTACCTTTCAATGATACCCACGGTGACGCACCGTTTCCGAATCCTAATCCATTTGTGTACTGGCTGTTTATACAGAGAAAGTCAACAACTCTATCAGGTACCTTGTACGCACTTTTTGCCATTATTGAAAAAGCATATTCATTTTCAAGACTGCCGTCTGCCGATACAACTGTTATCTTCGTTTGAGTTGATTTTACTTCAATTGTATAGTTTCCGTTTTCATCAGAAGAAAGAACAGTGTTTCCAGATTTTGCGGTTGCCCCTGAAGTCAATGTAAAAGTAACATTTAACGCTTTTCCTCCATTTGGCACAGTTATTAAGTAAGTTGCATTTTCGGGTGAAAATTCAGGATACCAATCACCCGTCAAGGATGACGCAGATACGATAGATACAGTCGATTTATCAATATTTGCTTTTTGCACAGTGATGGTATACAGCGTTGCTCCTTCAAACAAATCAACTTCCGATGCTCCGTTTTCAACATATGCTTTATCATCAACAGTTTCTACATAAACCTTAAATTCAGTTTCGGTAAGCGGAACCGCTGCTGTCTGCTCTCCTGATTCAATTTCAGTCCAGTTTGCTTTATCATCAAAAGAATATCTTATGTGAACATACTGGGTTCCGCCTTTAAGTGTAAGTTTCAGCGGACTATCATTTTCATAAATAAAAAGTTTATAATTTAAATGAGTGTTACTGATTCCGGTGTCATATTTTCCATTATTGAGTACGAGTTCGCCCTCATCGGAAACTTTAAAAACCGTTCCTTCTTTTTGACCCAAATATTTAATTCCGCTTAACTCTCTGCCGTCAAATTCAGGTTGGATACCGCCTGTTTTGTTTAGAATCTTGGTTTCATCTCTCGGTCTTGTAAGATTATAAGTATAAATTCTGAAGTTTTCAGGATTTTCCTTATCTTCTATTTTGATCTCAACTTTGTTTGTTCCGAACGGCATATTCCTAAGCATTACCATAGTATTGCTGGAAACGGACTGAGATACTTCTTCCCCGTTTATATCTTTGTATGACGCCGTTGCCTTATATTTGTCTTTGTCATACTCCGTAGTTCTTGCTATTATAAGCATTGATGTTGAATATTTTGAAAATTCAATATTATATTCTGTTACATCGGGTGAAAATGTGTATGATGAATAATTTTTAATTGCATTTGAATTAAACTGAATATTAACAAATTTTGGTACTTCTGCGTCCTGTGCCAACGCACAAGAAGGCATTATACTCATCAACATCATTAACACAATGAGTATTGAAATGATTCTGTTTTTCATAGTTTTATCTCCTTTTAAATTCCGTATTTAAGTTTTACTCTTTCCAGTTTTTCAATGAACGGTTTTGCAAAAATCCACAAAAATATTACTGTTGATATACCAAGCATCAAATCAAAAACAAATCCTGTCGAATATGACATTATAAGCAGTTTTGGTGTTATTTTTGACTGACTCATTATAACAGACGCCGGATTCATAATTCCTCCGTAAATTACAATGCTTGAAAGAAAACCGAATAAGCATATTCCGAGTTTTGATTTTCTTATAATTCCTCTGGTAAACAATACTCCTGCAATAAATCCTATTATTCCCAGCGAAAACATTTGCCACGGTGTCCACGGACCTTGCCCGAAAAAGAAATTTGAAACAAATGCCGTAACGGCACCTACCAAAAATCCCGTTTCACTGCCGAAACATATTCCTGATATTATGACTGTTGCAACAACAGGTTTAAATTGCGGTATTGCAGCAAAAATTTCTCTTCCGGCAACAGAAATTCCGCATAAAACACTAATTATTACAAGTTCTCTTACTCTAGGCTTTCTCACCTCAAACATAACTGCAAAAGGCAAAAATGACTCTAAAATTATAAGTAAACTTATAAAATAATATTTTCTGTCACCCAGAAATTTTATTCCGAAAAAAACAGTAAGAGGTACTGCTGCCAACACTATAATTGACGCAGCGATTGTGCTCTTGGGAATATTTTTCGGAAATCTATTCTTAGTAACCGAAAACTCATTCTGAGGTATAAAGCAAAAGACCGAAACCATAAGACTGACTAATCCCAAAAGTTCAAATACAGGTTTACTTGTCTTAAAATATGCAAGCATCAAACAAGCAAACAAACTTATAAATACTGTTGCTAAAATAATATTAGTCTTTGGCTTGTCCTTCTCTTTCATTTCCCGGGAAATAATAGTTTTATTTCCTTTTTTGCTGTTATCTGCAATTTTTTTTATTCTGACATCCAAGGCTTTGGCAATATCTTCTTCTAGTACTGCATTTTCAATTATTCCGTTAGCCATTTTATTTGCTGAAGTTGTGTAAAAGCACTTATCTTTAAAAAATCTTTTCGGAACATCCTCGGATATAATTTTGCCGTCAAAGAGCATCCCGCATACATCCGCATATTTTGCACAGAATTCAACATCGTGAGAAACTATAATCACAGATATTCCGGATTGTTTCATACCATTTAAAAGTGACGCAAATCTTTCCTTAAAACACCAATCTATACCTTTAGTCGGCTCATCAAGGATTAATATGTCAGGTTGATTTAAAAGTGCCAATGCAATTGCCGTTCTCTGCTGTTCTCCCCCGGACAAATCATACGGGTGTGAATAAAGCAGTTTTTCAAGTTCGGCAAAATTTATAATTTCAGAAAGTTTTACGCTCTCTGTTTCCTTATCATATCCTGCATCGGATAAAACAGATTTCAACTCCTCAATAACTGTATTTTTAGAAAAAACATCTTGCGGATTTTGTGATAGATAAGACAGCGTAACCCCTTCTTTTAGTTTTACTTTCCCTCTGTACGGTTTGTTAATTCCCGAAACAACAGATACCGCCGTTGTTTTACCTGTTCCGTTGCCTCCGAGTATTGCGTAAATTTCTCCCTTTCTTAATTCAAATGACAGTCCCTTTAAAACATCGGGCGAATTTTTGTCATATCTATACCACAAATTTTGTGCGGTAAGCAGTTTTTCAGAAGGTCTTTCAGGATCATCGAGCGTAACCTCATTAACGATTGTCTGTCCTGAAAGCCAGTTTCTGCCCTCCGAAACTGTTATGGGTGAATTTCCATCCTTTTCCTTTGAGCAATATATTTTAATAGGAACAGGAAGTGCAGAAAACATATCACTTTTCAAATCAAGCAAAACTTTTCCCGTTTTGGATGGTGTACTGTCAGAAATGATTTTTCCTTCCTGCATAACAATTACTCTATCGGAAATAGGAAAAACATCATTTAATCTATGTTCTGAAATTATAACTGTCGTACCGAGTTCGTTATTGATTCTTTTTACCGTTTCCAAAAATTCTCTCGCGGCAATAGGGTCTAACTGACTTGTAGGTTCATCCAAAATCAAAACCGACGGACGCATAACCATAACAGATGCAAGATTTAAAAGTTGCTTTTGACCGCCCGAAAGAGTTGATACATCTTTGTGAAACCAGTCCTCTATTCCAAAATATGATGCCATTTCAGCAACACGGGTTCTTATTTCCGAATTATCATACGATAAGTTTTCAAGTCCGAAGGCAAGTTCGTGCCACACTTTATCACACACAATCTGACTGTCGGGATTTTGCATAACAAACCCTATTTTTCTCGACTGCTCTTCAGTTCCCAATTTACATACTTTTTTGCCAAATACATAAATCTCACCGTTTATATTTCCGTGAGGTGCAATAATCGGTTTTAAAAGTCTCAGGAGTGTTGATTTGCCGCATCCCGATTTCCCTGTAATCAGCAATAACTCTCCACGCTCTACATCAAAACTGATATTTTTTATTGCATCAGTTTCACAATTGGGATAAGCAAATGTTAAATTTTTGACTTTAATTTCTTCCATATCAACACCTCCTTTATTTCAATTATAAGCGGCAGCAATAAAAGTGATAAATATATAACCGATAGACTTATAAAGTATAGCCCGCAGGCTCCGTTTTTCAGTTTGGGAAAATATTTAAAATACACACCGCCGGAAAAACACCCTGCCAAAATATAAAAGAAAAACAACAAAATAATAATTACAACCGCAAAATCTCTTTTCTCAAACTTAAAATTATGAAAATGCGTTCTCCCACTTAATCCGTATCCCCTGCTTTTCATACTATCGGCAGTATCAACGGAATTTTCAAGACTCCAAGTAACCATTATTGAAAATATTCTTACCGCATCTTTAATCCTTGCTATAAAACTTTTTCTTTTTTTATCTATACATATCCCTTTTTTTGCATTAATTACACTTTTAAGTTTCTTTGTAAAATTCGGCACAAACCTGAAAACCATAGAAACAATTAAGGAAAGTGACGGCGTAATCTTTCCGAAAAGATAAACAATTTTATCCTCAGTCATTATTTTGTTCAGACAAGAAAACCACATTATTGTTCCCAAAAGCATCATTGCGGAACTTACCCCATATAAAAGGGATTCTAATGTAAACGGATTTCCGTTTGAAAAATAAAACAGAACCGTCATTCCTTCGTGATTAATAAGCGGATTTAACGCCGCTGTAAAAATACAAATCGGAAGATATACCGCAAAATTTCTTTTTACAGTTTTAAAGCCTCCGAGGTAAGCAGAATACAAAAAACCCGAAATGCAATTTATCAGAAGAAACAGCGGGTGCATAACAGTAACTGAAAAACATATTACTGCGAAAAAATACAGAAAGTTCACAAAAGGATGATACTTTTTAAATTCACTGTCCATCTTTCTCGTAACCGCCTCCAACATCTTTACCCAAATCACATGTATAAACCCATTCAATTTTATCGCCGTTTTTAAGCACATATCTCGAACATCCGGAGTTAGGGAACCAATCATTGACCTTATACATCCACCCTGAAAGTTCACCGCAGTCAAACTCATAAAGATTTGCAATACCCTCAATGTATGCACTGTTGTAAACAGGGGTGTTTTCAAATTCAAGATGAATATTATTTTTCCTCATTTCACGCAAAAGAACATCAAAAACGCTTTCACCCTCATTAAATTCAACTTCTCTTTTTGCATATATTACGCCGTCGTCAGGCACAATTTCCGCCTTTTCAGGTTCCATATCAGAAAGATTGTTTAATAGTGTGTCACATCTTACAGAAAGCGTGCAAACAAGTGTATTTTGTTTAACCTCTGTTTCCTGAGGTTCCTGTGGCTTGGGTTTTCCATCGGGAACAGGGTCTGTTTTGTATTCATCCTTTGTTTCGCTCTTTGGAATTTCAATTTCGTTTTTGTCTTTTGAAACATCAGTCTGTATCTCAGTTTTTTCAGTCGGCTTAACAGGTTGATCGGTGTTTGCAACCGGTTTTCCGGACATAAAATACGAGCAAACCAAAGCAATCAAAATTATTGTTCCTACTGTTATTTGTTTTATATATTTTTTCATAAAAATCCCCTAAATCAGTTTTGCAAAATGAAGCATATTATAAATCATAACAGCTATTTCTTCACGGTTTACAGTTTCCCCCGGATTTAAAAGTTGTCCGCTTTTTTCAAGAATATTATTACTTATACAAAACATTATTCCGCTTTTTGCCCATTCCGAGGCACTTCCAAAATCGGAAAAACTCTTTTCAAAATTACCTTCTTCTTTCATTCCGACTGTAAGCGACGCTCTTTTAAGCATAACGCAGGCTTCTTCACGGGTAATTAATCCGTTTGGATTAAATTCTTTATCCGAAACACCGTTTACTATACCGTTTTTATAAGCCGCAGAGATTTATTTGAAATACCAATCATTTTCAGATACATCATCAAAAATTTTTGTTTCCTGAACTTCAAGATTAAGTGCTTTTGTAACTATTGTTGCAAATTCAGCACGCGTCATAAATGATTTTGGCACAAAAACACCTTTTTACTATCCGCTTATCACTTTATTATTATACAACATCTCTATTTTTTCTTTTGACGGGCCATCATCAACATCCCAAAAAGGGGGCTTAGTATCCGTCATATCATAAAGGTTGTTCATTCCGTCATTTGACCTTTTTACAGAAACCAAAGCATAGAATGCTTGTTCCGTAGCCATTTGATTAGTAATGCCGTCTTTTGTATGCAAAAATCCGCCTTTACCGTCATAAAATGTTAAAAGGTTTGATAAAACTGTATTTCCGTTTTTAACAAATCTTTCATCATCAAGAGAAATTTCAAGTGAATTAAGTGCAACAATAACTTGTGAGGCACTTTCTGAATTTTCATTTCCCCAGACCGAAAAACCGCCGCTTTGGTTTTGATTTAAAGACAAATACAAAAGACCGGAATTTATAGATTCTGCAACCTCATCTTGATTTTTATATTTTGAAAGTGCCGTTAAAACCATCGCGGTAATATCTATATCCGAATCTGAATTTGAGGAAAGTCCCCATCCGCCGTCACTGTTTTGGAGTGACAAAAGTTTATCAACATACATTTTTCTTGTTGCACGGGTTTTAACCTCCGGATTATCCGGAATATCATAATCACCGCTGTCTAAAGCAATAAGTGCCCAACACGGACCGTTTGTGCCCTGCCATATTGTTTTGTCAAAGTCTGCCAAAGGCATTAAAAGATTAAACCCAAAAATGTTTTCGGGGTTTTTGCCTATAGATGTAAGTGCAAGAACAACTCTCGAATACTCGGTATACTTCCGTTTATGAAGTATTCCTCCTTTTTCACATAAAACAGTTTGAAGATTATTTAAATATTTATCAAAAAAATCACTGTTTTCGGAATAATTATACCTTGCCAATCCCACAACTGCCCATTCGCCGCCTATTGACGATACAGCAGGGTTTATCGTTTCCGTTAAAATATGTTTTGATGTTTCTGAAATAATTCCGTCAAAATCTTCTGAAAATGCGTTTAAAGGCATAATAAGAAATATTAAAGTTATAAAAACCGACAATAGTTTCTTCATATATTTTCCCCTCTCAAAAAAACTGCGGCAGAATTTTTAATTCTACCACAGCAGTATTTCTGTGAAACTCACAAATTAATGCACACAAAAACAAGGCCTTGTAAAAAGCCAATATGTGCAGAATTCTGTCACACCTGCAAACTTTGCTTTACGGCGGACATCAAAGCAGGTCTTCTGACTTGCACATTTGAAATATTTCAAAGTTTTGCATAAGCCTTCTCAGTTTCCCAATGACCGACTTTCGTCAAAACACAAAACAAATATGTGCATACAGCGACTGGTATCGTACAGGATTCGCACCTGTTTCCCTTTTCACCATTCATACCATTTAAGGTGTAAATGACACTTTGTGTGATTATTTAATTTACTGAGCAAATTCTACCACAAAATTTGGCGTAAATCAACATTTTTTTGCAAATTAAAGGCGAAAAGGTAAAATAAACCAATTCGCCGTCTTTTTATTTAAAATGTTTTTCTACTATATCTTTAAGTTCTGCCTGTCTGGGAACAACAAAGCCCCCGCTTATATCATATGGAAATTCGTATGAATGAACTCCACCGTTTTTCATAGACTTAACTATAGTTACATAACTCATAGCCTCTGCAAGTGTTAAACTTGTTTTGACATTTTTATCTACAGCCCCATATATTTCAGGAATCTTTGCTATATATCTTGCATTGAACTTTTGTTCAAAGCAGGCTTTTATAAAATCACGCTGAACTTCTGTTCTTTTGATATCAGCCATTGCGTACTTCCTGAACCTCAAAAGTTGCAGTGCATGCTCTCCGTCCAAATGCTGTTCTCCTGCCTTAAGGTGAATATAAAGGTCTTGAACAGGATCTTCATAATTCATATTTTGCGGAACATTATAGTCTACCCCGCCCAAAGCATCTATTATCGTTTCAACTGCATCAAAATTAAGTGTAACATAGTCGTGAATAGCCATCCAGGTTAATTCTTTAACTTTTCGCACTGCAAGATTTTCCTTACCTATTGCAAGTGCCGCATTAAATTTTTGTGCCTCATTGCCTATATATATTTTTGTATCCCTGGGAATTGACATAATATTTACGCAATTCTCCTCGGGGTCGACAGAAAATATCATAACTACATCAGATCTTAATCCTTCTTTATCAGTGCCAAAAACAACTATATTCTGATTTCCATCAGGAAGCACTCTATCAAGTTCTTCGATATCTTCAACATGTCCGATCGACGCATGAAGCATCCAGTAAAACAAGGCCCCTATAACAGCGAGCAATATTACTGTCGTTATGCCGAAAGTCTTAAAAAACACTTTTTTATTCAACTTATGCACCTCTGAAATCTATAATCAACATATGTAAAATCAAACCAACCAAATATGATTATACATTAACTTTAAATCAAAGTCAATATATCATAAAAATTTCACATTTTCTTACTTTGCTGTTGAACTTTCTTTCTGAATAACATCATGTGCTCCGCCTTCCAATATACTTGTTGCCGAAACAAGAGTTATCTTTGCTTTTTCCTGAAGTTCCTTGATTGTTAAGGCTCCGCAGTTGCACATAGTAGATTTAACTTTGCTCAAAGTTTTCTGAACATTATCCTTTAGCGGTCCTGCATATGGAACATATGAGTCAACACCTTCTTCAAAAGAAAGTTTTCTGTCACCGCCTAAATCATATCTTTGCCAGTTTCTTGCTCTGTTAGATCCCTCTCCCCAATATTCTTTAACATAACTTCCGTTAACCATAACTTTATTTGTCGGGCTTTCGTCAAATCTTGCAAAATACCTGCCGAGCATAACAAAATCGGCTCCCATCGCAAGAGCAAGTGTTATATGGTGGTCGTGAACGATACCGCCGTCCGAACAAACGGGAACATATATACCTGTTTTTTCAAAATATTCGTCCCTGGCTTTACATACTTCTATAAGTGCAGTTGCCTGACCTCTGCCTATACCCTTGGTTTCTCTGGTTATGCAAATAGAACCGCCGCCGATTCCAACTTTAACAAAATCGGCACCACATTCTGCAAGGTACAAAAATCCGTCTCTGTCAACAACATTTCCTGCACCTACTTTTACAGAATCACCGTATCTTGCACGAATAAAATCAATTGTTTTTTTCTGCCACATAGAAAATCCTTCAGAGGAGTCTATGCACAAAACATCAGCACCTGCTTCAACGAGAGCCGGCACCCTTTCTTCATAATCTCTTGTGTTAATTCCCGCTCCCACAACATAACGCTTGTTTTTGTCAAGAATTTCATTGGGATGATTTTTATGAGATTCATAATCTTTTCTAAAGACAAAATACATCATTTTGCCATTTTTATCTACTATAGGGAGTGAGTTTAGTTTATTATCCCAGATAATATCATTTGCCTCACTTAATGTTACACCCTCCTCGGCATAAATAACCTTATCCAGAGGAGTCATAAATGTATCAACTTTATCTTCGAGGCTCATACGGCTTATTCTGTAATCACGGCTTGTAACAATTCCGAGAAGTTTTCCCTCAGCAGTTCCGTCATCTGTTACAGCAACCGTTGAATGACCTGTTTCTTCTTTTAACTTCAAAATATCACCCAATGTCATATCAGGTTTTACATTAAGTTCACTCCTAACAAATCCGGCCTTATTAGCCTTTGCTTTTGCAACCATTTTTGCTTCATCTTCTACGGACTGAGAACCGTAAATAAAAGATATTCCGCCTTCTTTTGCAAGAGCAACTGCGAGTTTTTCACCTGATACAGACTGCATAATCGCAGACACCATAGGAATATTCATTGTTATTTCACATTCCTCACCTTTTTTAAACTTAACCAAAGGTGTTTTAAGAGAAACATTTGCCGGTATACATTCGTCTGACGAATATCCGGGAATGAGTAGATACTCATTAAATGTGTGTGAAGGTTCATTGATATAAATTGCCATAAACTTACTCTCCTTTGTAATTTTTATATTAAAGCATCTTTTATTTTAAGTTTTCGGATAAAAGAACATCTTTGTTTATAAGTTCTAACTTTTTCTTTCTTGAATACTTTTTTATTTCATACTCCCTTTTAAGTGCTGCACTTTTATTCTCAGCAGTTTCGGAATACATAAGTCTTACCGGGAGTCTTGTTCTTGTGTACTTAGCACCTTTTGCATTATTATGTGTCTTTAATCTTTTTTCAAGATTGTCAGTAATACCACAGTAAATAGAGTTATCACTGCACATAAGCAAATAAACATAATACATATTATAACTCTCCTAAAAAACTCTTCCCCTCAAACGGCTCTATATCAAACATATCAAGAATTGTTGCACCAATATCGGAAAATCCGTTTCTTATTCCGAGATTTTTTCTGCATATCCCGTTACCGTACACAATAAGTGGTATATACTCCCTTGTATGGTCAGTTGATATATCTCCGGGGTCGCATCCGTGATCTGCAGTAATCATCAAAATATCATTTTCACTAAGAACTGGCAAAAATGTTTTCAGCCAAATATCAAACTTATTCAACGCAAGTGCATACCCTTCGGCGTTGTTTCTGTGACCGTAAACAGTATCAAAGTCAACAAGGTTTGCGAACAAAAGTCCGTTAAAACTCTTTTTTGAAAGAATTGCGAGTTTATTCATACCGTCGCCATTTGAATCTGTGTGATAACTCTCGGTTATTCCCCTCCCGGCAAATAAGTCATATATTTTTCCGATAGATATAACATCAAGTCCATTTTCCTTAAGTTTGTCAAGAATGGTAACACCGGTAGGTTCGAGAGAAAAGTCTTTTCGGTTTGAGGTTCTTACAAAATTTCCCGGTGTTCCTATAAACGGTCTTGCAATAACCCTGCCGACTGCATTTTCACCGCTTAGTATTTTCCTTGCAATCTTGCAGTAATTCCAAAGTTGTTCTACAGGTACAACATCTTCATGGGCTGCAATTTGAAAAACACTGTCGGCTGAAGTATAAACTATAAGTTTTCCTGTTTTTATATGTTCTTCTCCATAGTCTTTTATAACCTCAGTACCGGAATACGGTCGGTTGCATAAAACTTTTCTGCCGGTTTTCTCTTCAAACTCATTAATAACACCGTCAGGAAATCCGTCTTTAAAAACAGGAAGCGGTTTTTGAGACACAATCCCGGCAATTTCCCAATGTCCTATTGTAGAATCCTTACCTGCCGACTTTTCTGAAAGTTTGCAAACCGCAGATTTATTACTATGAGTTTCCCCCAAAAATTCCAACCCTTGGATGTTTCCTATACCAAGGCTCCTTAGAGTAGGAATATCTAGTTTTCCGGTATTATAAAGGCTTTTTAGTGTAAATGCTCCTTTGTCACCAAAATTTTCTGCATCGGGCATAAAACCTACGCCCAAACTGTCAAGTACAATAAGAAAAATTCTTTTCATTGATTCTCACTTTCCTTAACTGCTCTGACGATTCTGCTCGTTCCCAACCTATCTGCTCCCAAAGCAATAAATCTTGCGGCGTCATCAATTGACGAAATTCCGCCTGCCGCCTTAATTTTTTTGCCTTTTATGTATCTTTTCATTATTTCTATATCATGGAAAGATGCACCACGCTCCGAAAATCCGGTCGATGTTTTGATAAAATCAGCATCTGAATCCGATATAATTTCACACATTTTTATTATTTCATCTTCGGAGAGTAAACAGGTTTCTATTATAACTTTTAATATTTTACCGCCACAAGATTTTTTCACAAGATTTATCTCGTTTGAAACTTCATCATATCTTTCTTCTTTTAAAAGTCCGATATTAATTACCATATCTATCTCATCGGCACCGTCTTTTACTGCCTCTTCGGCCTCAAAACACTTTACAGATGTCTTGTTATATCCGTTGGGAAACCCGATAACAGTGCATATTTTAACTCTGCCCTCTGCATAACGGACGGCGTCTTTTACAAAACACGGCGGTATGCAAACCGATGCGGTTTTATATTTTATGCCGTCATCCACAACAGATTTAATATCCTCCCACACCGCATTTTTGTTAAGGTTTGTGTGGTCAACTTTTCTTAAAATATTTTTAATATCCATAATTACATTTTTGTCACAGGATAAAGGATTTTAAGTTGGTTAATTTTGCTTTCATACGCTTTTTGCTGTTTTTCTCTGAGTACCATTTCCTTTATCTGTTCCTTGACTTCTTCAAACTCCATTTCTTTTGCTCCATTTTTGGCATTCACTTTAATAATATGATAACCAAACTGTGTCTTTACCGGCCCTTTAATTTCTCCTTTGCTCATGTTAAAGACTGCCTCATCAAACTCCGGAACCATCTGACCTCTTGTAAATTTCCCCAAAGTACCGCCGTTTTGTCCTGACGGGCATGAACTATGTTGTCTTGCAGCATCCTCGAAAGAAATTTCATTACCGTTAATTTTATTAAGAATTTCGTTTGCCTTCTCCTCCGTATCAACAAGAATATGACTTGCATCAACTGATTCGCCTTTTTTGAATTCAGCCTTATGTTCCTCGTAATATTTTTTTACCTCATCGTCTGAAACAGTCACATTTTCCATTGTTTTCTGAACAGAATAATTTGCAAGAAGTTCCTCTTTAATTTTCTCTAACTGTGCCTTAAAATCCTGATTGTACTCATAAAGATTTTTCTGTGCGTCTAGAATAAGAAGTTTTTTGCCGATAAGTTGCTCAACAACCATATCAATGCCCTGGGGATTGTTATAATTCTGACCCCTTTGCATTAAAGAAACAAGCATCTCATTTACTTCATCCTGTGTAACTGTAAGCGATCCTACTGTCGCCAAAACTTTATCGTTTGCCATATCTTTTCCACCTTAATATATTTTATTTTGTTGCATAAACTGTTTTAGCGGTAACTCCGTCTAATTTACCGAGTTTACCTGAAAGGGCACTTATCGCTTCCTGAGAAGCGTCAAGTGCAACACTTATAAGATTAATACTCTTTTCCCTGTACGGAATTCCCATTCTTCCTATGATATATTCTGAATAATCATGAAGCAAATCATTGATTTTTTCAGCTGATTCAATATTTTCAACAACAATCCCTATTATTGCAATTCTTGTTTCCATTTTTAGTCCTCCTTTTTGAATTTTGTAAGCATTTTAAGAATTTTAGTATTTCTGATAGTTGGGTTGCCTCTCAGCATTCTGACTTTATCATAACTTGAAATTGACGCAAGTTTTGTCTGAAGTGCTTTCTTTTTCTCGGTAAGTTTATCTCTTTCTTCTTCAACTTCTTCTGCCACTTTAACCATAATCTCATTAAATTCATTCTGCAAAAGTGCCTTGTATTCCTCATACAAAACTACAACTTCTCTCAAATCGAAAGCGGTTCTGAAAGCGTCTGAAAAGTCCCACACTCCGTATACCAAAAGCACGGCACAAGCGATTTGCGATACATTTTTTGGTATATGCTCAACAAACCGTTCAAGCGGAATATGAACAACATAAACAAGTACAAGGCATAAAAACCCCCAGGCAAGCGATGTTGAAAGACATATGTGCCCTCTTATATTGAACTTTTTATCTGAATAATCCCAATATCTCGTTTTAAATGCAAAAAGCATAATTTCTCCTGTTACATACTCAAGAAGTGTGGCGGTTAACATTCCTGCGAGGTAAGTAAGAAAAATATTCTCCTTAAACGGAAGTGTCGTAAAAAGCATACTGACAGCACCAAATCCGTATATCGGCAAAAACGGGCCTTTCATAAACCCGCGGTTAACCCACTTTTTTTGTAAATATGATACATATGTGCTTTCTATAAACCATCCTATGAACGAATATATAAAAAAGAACAGTACCCAATAGTATAATGGATAATTCACTATCATCACTCTTTTTCCTGATTATTTTCCAATATTTCTATTTCGTCGCCAACTTTGAATTCGATGTTTTTCTTCGCTTTTACATAAAGATCAACAAAATCATTTTCACTGTTCCTTTTAAGGCTTATTATGGGAAGTCCGTTTAAAATGTTTCCTATCTTAATTGTTTTCATTATATCTTCCACTGCAACGATAGAACTGTTTTTTGTAATTTTAAGAACGTCTGTAACTTTATATTTCATATTCTCACCTTATTCTTTCCCAATTATCAACGCTGTATGAGGATTAATTTTGAGATTTTCCAGACTGACGGTTTCGTTATTTACAAGTTCCGTTCCAACGGCTTTGCAAACAGAAACAGTTTCTGTTGAATCACCTATGTTCACAGCAAAGAAAATACTTTGCCCTTCGAACTTTCTTTCGAACACCATAAACTTATTCTGAATTATATTTTTTTGATAACTGCCATATGAGAGAATCTTATTTCCATTTCTTATTCCGGCAAGTTTCTTTATATAATTATACAGTCTTAAATCAGACTTATCTATGTCATTAATAAAGGGTCTTAAATCGTAGTCTGTATTTTCTTTTCTGCCATCAGCAAAAAACTCCGAACCGTAATAAATGCAAGGTATTCCGGGCATTGAAAACAACAAGGAATATATTGCAAAAACATTTTCTTTATTTTTAAGATTTGAGTACAGCCTTGTAACATCATGATTATCAAGAAAATTAAGTAAATTCTTGCCTTTCATCAAAGCCCACTCCACATCTGAAAACAGCCTTGACATAGAATACCCAATCTCAAATAAATTATCTGAATTAAAAGATGAAATCATTCCTTTAAAACATTCATATCCTGTCATTGAATTAAGTCTTCGGGAATTGATATTTTTTGCAAAATTCTGACAGTGAATTACTTCACCGACCAGAAAAAATTCTTTTTTAAGTGAATCCGTAAAACTTCTTAGATGTTCCATAAACCATTCAGGAAGCATATAGCAGACATCGAGTCTTAATCCGTCTATATCAAATTCTTCTATCCACTTTTTCACGGCACCGTCTATATAAGACAAAACTTCGGGGTTTGAAAGGTTTAACTTAACAAGTTCCAAATGGCCTTCCCATCCCTCGTAAGAAAATCCGTCATTATAATATGTGTCTGAAGAAAAATCAACAAAAAACCAATCTTTGTACCTACTGTTCTGCTTGTTTTTTATCAAATCATCAAAAGCAAAAAAACACCTTCCTACATGGTTGAAAACACCATCCAAAACCACTTTGATTCCATTTTTGTGAAAATTAGAAACAAGCATTTTAAATTCTTCATTGGAACCTAAACGGTTATCAACTTTATAAAAATCCACAGTGTCATAACCGTGATGTTCGCTCATAAACAACGGATTAAACAAAACTGCCGTTATTCCCATATTTTTTATTTCTGATATATTTTCTTCAATATAAGAAAATCTATGCCTTATCTTGCCGAAATCATTATCTCTCTCGGCACCAACATATCCTAAAGGATATATTTGATAAAACACAGCCTCATCAAACCACATAATAACACCTCAATTATACATATAATAACATTCTACCATATCATAAAATTTTTGTCAAAGAAATTACCAAAACATTTCCCGGGAAATATTTAAAACTATACCCGAACCGGAAAGTTCGGGCATGTTATTAATTTTCGGACGATTGATTTTTGAGTTTTTCCATTTCTTCTGTTTCAAGTTGTCTGTACGCAACTTTTCCAACCAAAGTTTTGGGCATATCCTCTCTAAATTCTATATCGTAAGGAAGTGCATATTTTGCGATATTTTTCTTACAGTATTCCATTATGATTTTTTTAGTTTCATCACTCGGCATTACACCCGAAGCAAGTTTAACAAAAGCCTTAACTTTCTGCATTCTGTACGCATCGGGAACACCTATAACGCAACTCATCTGCACAAGTTCATGTGCATCTAAAATATTTTCTATCTGTCCGGGATATATATTGTATCCCGAAGAAATTATCATTCTCTTGGCTCTGCCGTGAAAGTAAACAAACCCTTCATTATCCATTGATCCCAGGTCTCCCGAATACACCCATGTAAGACCGTCGGAATTTTTTCTTAATGTGTCCTTGGTCTCATCGGGATGATTCATATATTCTTTCATAACAGTCGGACCTGATAAAAGAATTTCCCCTTCCTCCCCATAAGGTACTTCTTCTTCCGTTCCCGGTTTTACGATTTTTATAAATGTATCGGGAAAAGGTACGCCAATACTTCCTTTTTTGAACATAAGCGGCGGCGTAAGACAGCACGCTGTAACGGTCTCTGTCATACCGTAACCTTCACGGACCTGTATGGTACTATTATGGTCGTATAAAAACTTATCAAGTTTCTTTTTAAGTTCAACCGACAATGAATCGCCGCCCGAAAAAACACCTTTTAAACAACTAAGATCTGCCTTTTCCATAACCGGAAGTCTTAGAAGAGCCTCGTAAAGAGTAGGAACGCCCGCAATAAAATTACATTTATATTTTGTGATAAGTTTTGCATAACTTTTCGCGGTAAATCTTGGAACCAAAATACATCTTCCTCCCTGAGAAAGCATTGTATGTATACAAACACCAAGACCAAATCCGTGAAAGAGCGGCATTGCTGCCAGCATTTTATCTCCTATGCGGAACATTGGATTTGATGCAATTACCTGTTGTCCCAAAGCATTGAAATTATAATTTGTCAGAACTATTCCCTTTGTTGTACCTGTTGTTCCGCCGGAATATAAAATTACCGCAGCATCGTCCTTCTTTCTCTTAACCTCATAGTTATAAAAGCAGTATCTTCCCATTTTCATAAAATCGTGCCATCTTATTATGGGAGCATCCTGAGGTATTTTTTGTATTTTTCTGCCTTCAGTGAGCATATATCCCGCTTTTATCGGTCTTGAGAGTTCATCCTTAACACTTGCAATTACTATATTTACAACTTTTGTATTCTGACGCACCCTCTCAAATTTATTATAAAACTGGTCAAGAGTTACTGCAGTTACACTTTCCGATTCATTAAGATAAAATTCGATTTCTTTTTCTGCAGACAAAGGATGAATCATATTTGCAACCCCGCCGACAAGATTTATTGCATAAAACATATAAATAGCCTGTGGACAATTAGGCATCGCAACTGTAACTTTATCATTTTCACGAACACCGATTGTTCTTAATGATTTGGCACATTTTCTAATTTCCTCAACCATCGTTTTGTATGTAGTTGATTTACCCATAAAATCAAAAGCAATATTATTCGGATATTCTTCGGCAATTTTTTGAACTGCTTCAAACATTGTTCCCCCGAAATAATCAAGCGTAAGCGGTATATCGCCTACTGAATTTTTCCATGGCATTTTTAACTCAGACATCAATAATCCACCTCTTCATTAAACGGTTTTTCCAATAGTTCGGGATTTTCGAGAATTTTTTTAAACAATTTTACTGTTCTGGAAAAATAATAGCCGTCGGCAATTCTCTCATCAACCGTAAGACCTATATCTATGCTTTCTCGCATTGTTACATTTCCCTCATCATCATAAAAGGGCCTTTTCTTCTTTTCACCTATTACTGCAAATATAGAAGTCGTTCCCCAATTCGTAAGGTGATGATAACCGGAATTAAGTTTTATTGACCCAAGGTTTGTAAGTATTACCGAAGCATAATACGGATCTGTCGCAATTAGTGCATCCGGAAGTTTACCTCTTTTATCAAGAAAGCAGGCAAGACTGATAATTGCTTTCGAAATAAACCTGGGCATTTTATTAAATATATCCATTGCGTTTGTAGATGTGTCTGTTTTCGTTTCATCACGGCAAAACGATACTTGACGGTAAATCTCATTATGAATATCTTCAAATGTGAATGTATCCTTTGAATGAATAAATGAAAGTGCTTCTCCTCCGTTATCGGAAAAAAGTTTTTTTACCACAAACGAAGCAGAAATTTCATTCCGCTGATACATATTCTTGTTTGCTATAAATCTGTTCATTTTCGGCCTTAAAGTAATTGCTTTGAGAAGTGCGGAAACAATAGCCTGAAACATATTATATTTATATTCAGGATTATCCATATTTTTCACTTCAAGAAATTTCTCAAGATTTGTAATATCAATTCTCTCCGAAATAAATGCCTCATTATCGCATCTGTTAGGATAAATCAGAGGCATAACAAAATGTATAGAGTCAATGTCCCTCAAAAGTACACCGTCACGCCTGTCGCCAAATTTTCTTTTACTCAACTTTCTCACCGTTCTTTTTTATTTCTAGTTACAGTAAATTGTATCACAAAGAAATACTTTAGTCAAACACTGTTTTTTAATTGGTATAAATACTTGTATTGACTTTTTATGTTCTTACATATATACTGTTGACATAAAGTTTTGGTAAATATTGCATATGTTTTTATTTCCAAAAATAATCAGGCAGAACAGGAGCAAAAAAATGAATAAAGAAGTTCTATGCGATGAAATATTTAGCGAACTTACAGGTAAACTCCCAAATTATTGGAACGGAGAAGACGCTATAATGTATATGAAAAATAACAATTGCCGCAATTGGCGTCAAATGGAATGGCCGGGTTGGTACTTTCAGTTTATGTGCGAAAATATTTTAAGTAATAATAATTACTTTAAAATTCCGGGCCCTGCTTACGGCAAAGTAAGATTTGACGGTTTTAAGTATATTCCATGGGATTTCAAGGCACATACTTTAAATTCCTCGTCCGGGGACAAAGTTCCCACAAACGGGTATTTGGAAGTACAATCGGCAATTTGCGAGTATGGCAGTGTCGGATTTATAATAGCGTCCGGAACCGCAATGTTTGATGATGATAATCAAACTTTCAAAAAATGGCATGATAAACTTAAAGGAAAGATATCCGAATATGAAAGATCCCGTGTTGCCCGCGGTGCAACTTCACGCAGACGAAAAGTTTCCTTCAAATTAGAAAGTGTTGACTTCATTTTTCTTGATGAAACTACGCTTAATTACTGTGATTTATTCCAAAAAGGAATGCGTAACTCCAATGGCACACCGCGAAATCCCAAAGTTATGATTGACATATCAGATAAAAGATTAGAGCGATATATATTAAAAAAGTAATCAATAATACCACTGTTTTTTTCTTACAAACAGTGGTATTTTTATTCAAACATTGATATTTGCAAATTCTGATTTGAAAATTGTGATTCCGGATTCCATGTTCCTTTATCATGCTGGTCAATATTAAATAATTGTTCTGCCAAAAATTTCACACAATTAACATTAACTGCATTTCCGAATTGTTTGTATGCCTGATGCTCGCTTTCATTCGGAATAAAACTTTCAGGAAAACTTTGAAGCCTTGCCGCTTCTCTTAGGGTAAGTTTCCTCCTGTATTTTCCAATGATAGGAATCTGAACCATAGCAACCAATGCAGGAAAGTAATCCGGTCTTTTAACCCGGATTCCGGATGGTCTGAACTGTATAAATCCATCCCAAAGACTTGATATAGAAGTACCTGCCTGCCACTCAAACTTCCTGTTGGTTGGAGTAAATTTTTCCAGATTGTTCCATTTGACCAGCCATTTATCAATAAACTCTTTGTTGTTTTCATACAATGCCCTATTTTTAAAACAAAAATTTGCTTTCCATTTTGGCAGTTCAGATACATCATATGTTTGTTTAAATTCAGACGCCCAAATCGGAAACCCGATAACTTTCTCTTTTATACCGTGATAAAATTCATCCCAACAATTTAAGACCGTCGTTTCTTCAACCGAAATATTATATTTTTCATCAGGATTTTCTTCTATAATTCCTGTTTCAAATACATTAAACTTTTGCTTATCATTACTGGGAATGTTAAAATTCAGACGGTTCACACCTAATGAATTGTGAATACCAAGAATGTATACCCTTTCCCTCAATTGCGGAACACCAAGTTGATGCGGACTCATAATTATCGGATTATCTGTCAATACATAGCCTAACTCTGTCAAACTGTTTTTTATAAGCGTCCATGTATTCCCCTTATCATGTGCCACCAAGTTTCTGACATTTTCCAGAAAAATAAATTTAGGCCGTCTTTCTTTTAAAATCCTAACTATTTCGAAAAATAAAGTTCCTTTTGTTTTGTCGGCAAACCCGCACTGATTCCCGGCTTTTGAAAATGACTGACACGGAAATCCGGCACACAGAACATCATGTTCCGGAATTTCCTTGCTATTAATTTTCGTTATATCGCAAAATGAATCAATACCATAGTTTTTTCTATATGTTTCAATTGCAAACGGATCTATCTCAGATGCAAACACACACTTTCCGCCCAAACTGTACATAGCCTGGTGAAAACCTCCGATGCCCGCAAATAAATCAATAAAGGTAAATTTACCATTTTTAAAATAATTCATTCAGAATTACGCCTTTCTTACATTGAAGTACCGTTTTTAGTACTTGTAATTATATTAACATCTAATTTATTGTACGGAATCTCTATACCCTTTTCATCAAATTCCTTTTTCAGTCTCTCTTTAAATGAAAAATAAAGTTTCCAATAGTTTTCATAATCACACCAAAACCTGATTGTAAGAATTATTGCACTATCTCCAAAAGAGGAAATTCCTACAAACGGTTCGGGTGATTTCAATATGCTTTTGTCATTTAAAGTAAGGTCATTAACAATATTCCTTACTTTTTCAACATCAGTGTTATATGAAATACCAATTTGAAAATCAAGCATCCTCAGTTGATTTTTTGTGTGATTTATGATGTCAGTATTTGTAAGAACCGAATTTGGAAAAATTATAACTTTATTGTCAACTGTTGTTATAGAGGTTGTAAAAAAACCTATTTCCGAAACTTTTCCCAAAAATGAATTGACTTCAATGGTATCTCCAACCTTAAACGGCTTGTTTATTAAAATGAGAACACCGGCTGCAACGTTGCTGAGTGACCCCTGAGCCGCAAGGCCTATTGCTATACCGAATGAACCTAAAACAGCAACAAATGAGGCATAAGGAATTCCCAGCACCCCGGCAGCAGTAATGACAACAGCAGAATATAAAAGTATCTTTACACACCCTGCCAAAAAGCCCTTAACACCATCTTCCAAATGATTTACAGAGCGGAGTTTAACAAATTTTCGGGAAATCAAAGTTGAAATCTTTATCCCTGCAGCAAGAATAATAATTGCAACTATTAACTTGATTCCAAAATCAATACCTTTGTCTGCGATGCCGGAAATGTATTTTTCCATTCTATATCCCCCTCGCCTTGACATACACAGTAAAATTGTAACATAAAGCAGAGGTTTAGTCAAACTAAATTTCTTCATTAAGAGTATGTAATTAACTTTTGAGTTTAAAAATGATATAATGTTAAAAATTTTACCGCTATGGATAAAAGAAAGCAAAAAATGTCGGGAAAATTTTTTCGGTAAATGTTATACTTTCATTGTAAGGGGGATACAAAATGGGAGGAAAAGAATTTGAGTATATGATTTCAGACTTTTACAATCCTCCTGTTTCGTTTACCGACAAATATGTAATAAAAGAAATTCCGGCATTTACCTGGGCTGTTTTCCCGTGCGACAGACCTATGCCTGACGCTTTTCGAAATATCCATAAAAAATATTTTCAGAATGGCTTCCGGCTCTTAAAGAATACGAATTTGCTGCAGGGTATTGCATTGAGAAATATGATGATCCGTCAGACTATAAAAACGGAGTCCTGGACTCCAATTATCACAGTGAAATTTGGATACCCGTCAGAAAAATACAAAATTAAAATATATCAAATATAATATTGAACATAAAAAGCCGACAACTATATTAATGGATGTCGGCTTTTACAGTGTTAACTTAAATTATAAACAAACACCATCCTAACGGATGGTTTGAAGTTGGTGGGAGAGGGTGGATTCGAACCACCGAAGCAATAAGCAGCAGATTTACAGTCTGTCCCCTTTGGCCACTCGGGAACTCTCCCTGGAGCTGGTGATGGGACTCGAACCCGCGACCTGCTGATTACAAATCAGCTGCTCTACCAATTGAGCTACACCAGCAAACTATTAAGTTTTTGTGAGGCTTTCGTCTCACGAACAAATAAGATTATAACAGAACCAAAGTTATTTGTCAACACTTTTTTAAAAAAATAAATGTAATTTTTATTAATCCTTTGTATCGACAAAAATACTTATTATTCTACATAAATTTAACCTCTATTCCCCGGGAAATATACGTCTGGTTTAATATTTTCCGGAAATCACCTTAGTTACTGCTCCCCTAAGGACAAGCATTCCGCAAATCAAATAACATATAAGTACCCCATAATCATCTTTATTCATTGCAAGTAAAACAACACTTATGAAAAACATTGCATATACTGAAAGCCAAAATGATATCGAATTACTTTTATTTGAAAGAAAAATATTTCTTTCATCACTCATAGTGATTTCTAATTTTTCTCTTTTTTCTTTATCACGGGATATAAGTGCATATCTAATCATCTTGACGGTTGACACGCAAAACATTACTATGCCCATAGTTATCAGCATTTCGTTTTTCCAAAAACCAAGCACAATAAATATCAACGAAATTAATATACAACTAATACATACTGCATAAATCCTTTTAAACATATTAATCCTCCTCATATATGAATATTTCTTCAATAGTCTTTGAAAACAAACGGGAAATTTTAAAAGCCAGATTTATAGACGGATTATACTTTCCTTTTTCTATTGATATAACGGTTTGTCTGGAAACCCCCAAAATTTTTGCAAGTTCCTCCTGCTTAATTCCTCTTTCCTTTCTTAACTCTTCAAGTTTATTTTTCAATATACAACCTCCTCAAACCGCAATGTAAAGTTAACTTTACATTTATTATATTCCAATATTTTTAAAATGTCAAGTTTATTTTACATTTTTTGCATAAAAAAAACGAACCGTCCGGTTCGTTTTTAATCAAATGAAATTATTTAACTTTAGCAACCAATGCTTCAAAAGCAGCAGGATCATTAACTGCAATGTCGGCAAGAACTTTTCTGTTCAATGTAATATTTGCTTTCTTAAGACCGTCCATAAATTTAGAATATGAAATTCCATTCATTCTTGCAGCAGCATTGATTCTCGTAATCCAGAGTTGTCTGAAGTTTCTCTTTTTCTGCTTTCTTCCTACATAAGCATAAACAAGCGATTTCATAACCGCTTCATTGGCAGTTCTGAACTGTTTGCTTTTTGCACCTCTGTAACTCTTAGCAAGTTTTAATATTTTCTTATGACGTTTTCTCGTCGTAACAGCACCTTTAATACGAGCCATTTCTATATACCTCCTGATTTAGTTTCGTAAAAATTATTTGTAAGGAATCAACTTTTTTATAACTTTTGCATTTGCCGGTGAAGCATAAGCAAGTTTTCTCAATCCTCTTTTTCTCTTAGTTGATTTTTTAGTCAAGATATGACTTCTGTAAGCACTGCCTCTTTTTACCTTACCGTTTTTTGTAAGGCTGAATCTCTTAGCAGCCGCTCTGTGTGTTTTAATTTTAGGCATTTTTATATCTCCTTTCGATATTTAATCTTAATTCTTAGGTGTAACAAACATAGACATATTTCTGCCCTCTAATTTGGGCTTTTTATCAACTATGCCATACTCTGCAATTGCCTCGGCAAATTTATCAAGCATATTTTCTCCGGCCTTTGCATAAGCAACTTCCCTGCCCCTGAATCTTACGGTTACTTTAACCTTGTCTTTCTTTTCAAGAAATTTCTTAGCCTGATTAACCTTTGTATTGAGGTCGTTAGTATCTGTCGTAGGCGAAAGACGAATTTCCTTAGTAGAAACCGTTGTCTGCTTTTTCTTAGCCTCTTTATCCCTTTTTGTAAGTTCAAAACGATATTTACCGTAATCCATAATCTTACAAACCGGCGGAGTCGCCTGCGGAGCAATTTTTACAAGATCAAGATTTTTTGAAGCAGCCCTTAAAAGTGCGTCCTGTGAAGACATAACACCCAACTGCTCACCATCAGGTCCTATAACTCTGACTTCTTTATCTCTGATTTGCTCATTTAACATAGTTTCCTGTTTCTTGCTGATAAGTATACACCTCCATGAATTTTTTGCAGTTTTATAAAAACAAAAAAGAACTGCACACAAAACAGTCCTCAACAAATACAATTACAAAAAGTATTAACCCTTAGACCTAAATGCCGTGGGGTGAGAAACAGTTCTGCTTTATTTTCCTAACTATTCTAGCATTAATATGCAATTTTGTCAACAGTTTTTTAAAATTTATTGAAAAATTCAGAATAATATAGTATACTTATATCATAGGAAGGACAGTTTGATATGAATATTTTATTTATAGGCGATGTTGTGGGAAAACCCGGACGGGATTATCTCACAAAAAATTTAGGAAAAATAAGAAAAGAATACAATGTTGACTTTTGCATTGCAAACGGTGAAAACTCTGCCCACGGGAAAAGTGCAACCGTAGAAACTGCAAGACAAATGTTTTCTGCGGGTGTTGACTTTATAACTATGGGAAACCACACTTACAACAGAAATGTTGAGGGATTGTTTGACAGTTTTGATAACATAATAAGGCCGGCAAACTACCCGGCAGCACTTCCGGGAAACGGATTTGCTATTTACGATACGGGTAATTTCAAAATAGGAATAATCAATCTTCTTGCAAGAGTTTATATGGATCCTATAGACTCTCCGTTTACGCTGGCAAAAAGCATTGTTTCAAAAATTAAAAATGACTGCAATGCAATAATAATTGATTTTCATGGAGAAGTAACAAGCGAAAAAGCAGCACTTGCACATTTTATGGATGGACTTGTTACCGCCGTTATAGGTACACACACACATGTGCAAACCGCTGATGAGATAATTTTGCCCGGTGAAACGGCCTTTATAACAGACTCAGGTATGACCGGAGTTTTAGATTCGATTCTTGGCATTGAAAAATCCATAATAATCGACCGGTTTGCAAATCATATCAACAGGCGTTTTGAACTTGCAGAGGGAAAAGTTCAGTTCAACGGTGTTTTGGTTTCATGTGATAAAGACGGCAAGGCAAAAGATATAAAAAGAATTAACATAAGGTGAATATATGAAAAAAATAATTTCTATTATATTGTGTATATTACTTTTTTGTTCGTGTTCAAATCAAAAAAGCAAAGTTGATGATGAAAATCCAAATTTCGGAGGCGTTATCAACATATTTTCGTACTACTTTGATACTGTAAACCCGCTTCTTACCAAATATCAGACAAATGCTCAGTCTCTTTCACTGTGCTACAACTCACTGTTTAAGGAAAATCAGGATTTAACATATTCTAATGATGCAGCAAAAAATTACAGATTTACAAATGATAACAATGCAATCAGTATTTACCTGAAAAATAATATAACTTTTTCGGACGGTTCAAAACTTACTGCACATAATGTAAAAAACTCTCTGGATATGCTAAAAACAAATCCTGACAGTATGTATTACAAAATATTCGACTTCACAGACTCATATAATGTTGTTTCAGATTATGAAATAAATATTAATTTGAAAAAGCAAGGTATGGGAGTATTGTCACACCTGACTTTCCCTATCGTTAAGGACAGTGAAAATTTCATTGGTTCAGGTCCTTATATACTTACAAACAGATCCACTGATAAACTTGTATTGAGTGCAAGGAATGAAAAAGGCACAAACATACAAACCATAAATATTCTTGCATATCCTTCAATTGAAAGTATGGGAAATGCTTTTATGACAAATGAAATCAATGTATTTGCGTCCGATTTTTACAAACTTGCTCAAACATCGACAAAATCAAAGGTCAATAAATATGAATATGTTTCAGATTACTACACTTTTTTAGGCTTTAATCTGGAAAATGACTCGCTTAAAAACGTATATACGAGATATGCAATAGCATGCTGCATAAACAAGAATGATATGATAAACAACCTTTTAATAGGCTATGCCACACCCACAAACTCCGTTTTTAAGCCAAATACATTATTCAACAACTTAAGCACCTACGATTTTACACCAAATTCCGATAAAGTACAAGAATATCTTCAAAAATCAGGTTATAACAAAAACTATGTGTTCAAACTCCTTGTAAATGAGGAAGGACCTGCAAAAGTAAGAACAGCCGAATATATTGCATCGAGACTTGTTTCTGAAGGAATTAAGACAGAAGTAGTTTCTGTAAACTATGACGAATATATTGAAAAATTAGAATCGGGCGATTTTGACCTGTTTATAGGAGAATATGAAATGGCACAGGATTATGACATTTCCTTTATGTTGGGAAGTGAATTTAACTATTTCAGATTTTATGACCAGTCTGTCTTTGACCTTATAAACAATTTCAACCGTGCTGTTTCCGGGGATATGCGTCAGTCTTATG
>CAKSDT010000006.1 GCA_934446135.1 uncultured Clostridia bacterium | reverse complement strand
ATTTATGACAAACAGAGAGTGTAACAACTCAATTATGGAGATGTATTATATGAAAATACTAATAGTTGAAGATGATAGGGCACTAAATAATGGCATTTCATCGTCACTTGCAAATAATGAAATTTTACAGACACTTTTCGTAAAGGAAGCAGAGTTATGATAAGTTGCAATATAAATGAATTTAGGTTGGAGAATTAAAATGGATTATAAAATTATAGACTAAGAAAAATATTACAGGAAAGGTGTATTTCGTCATTTTTCTGAAGACTGTAAATGTTCAACATCAATTACTTCAAGGATTGATGTGACAAAATTGAGGGAACATTCAAAAAGAACTGATACAAAATTTTATATTAATCTTTTGTATATTCTGGCTAAGGTGCTTAATTCCCGTGATGATTACAAAATGGGGTATTTATGGCAAACCGATACCCTTATTTGCTATGATAAAATCAACCCTACACAGTATATATTTCACGATGATACAGAAACATGCACACCCGTGTATACTGAGTCTTTTGAGGATTACACAAAATTTTATAAATGTTGTAAAGCCGATATCGAAAAGGCAAAAAATACCCGTGAATACGGTCTTGATATGGAGAATCACCCTAATTGGTTTGATGCGTCATATATTTCATGGCTGAGTTATGGACTGCAAGAAAAACCGGAGATATAAGCGGGGACTATAATGTGTACGAAGTAAATGAAGTTAAAACAATAAATGATATTCAGGTACTATTCAGGGGCAAGAGGGGGAAACATTCATATTCAGTTTTCAGTCAAAACGGTCTTTTAATTGATGAAATGGTAAAAATCATTGAAGAAATTAAACCCGTTAATTAAAAGAATTAATATTAAAAGTACGCACACTGATTTTAAAGTGAGCGTACTTTTTTTATGTGTCCGTTAGTTATAAATTTAATTTAATGCTATATTTTCTGCAATTGCTGCAGAATCCTCGGTTCTGTATTTGATTTTAACAGTTGAACCATTAAGATCGCTGCCAAATTTAACAGTTTTTCCGTTTGCATCGTGAATTACCGTCTTTGAATTTATAAACACCTGTGTTTCGGCGTTTTGGCCGCTTGTCACTATCAAATAGTTAAAAGAAGTGTTAACAAGTTTTACGGTTCCGTTTATATATGTATCAGTATCAATAACCTCTTTAGAGTTAGCACTGATTGATTCAATCTTATCATTGAAAAGCGTAAGTTCTGCTTCATATCCCAATTTTAAAGAATATATATCTATCACATTATTATCAAGTTTTATTTCAGTGTCCGAAGACGAAAACGAGTATTCAGATGTTTTGCCGTTTGAAAGTATTGCAACGGATGGTGAATTTGAAATAACAATCTTGCTTATATATCCTTTTACCGTTGTTCTGACATTTTTTGAAATTATCTTGACAACAATGTCAGAATTAAGTGTAATTGTTATGTGGTCACCGGCTGTCAGAGAGTTTAAAGTTCCTTTTGAACCGTTTACCGTAACCTGACAGTCTGAAGAAAGGGTGAAAGAACGCGAAGATGTATCGTTATCGGGAAGAATTTTAATTCTTTGTTCATTTTTGGTTACTGTTGAACCTTCAAATATTCCGCTCAATTCTTCTGTCTTTAAGTCAGAAAGACATTCGATAAGAGAAATAGTATCACCGCTGAATATTACATTGATAGTATCTCCCACATTCAGTTTCTCAATGTCTGAAATCTTCTCTCCGTTGAGTTTTAAACTGAACTTCTTCATTCCGTTGATATTTTTCTGAGTTTTATCGCTTTCTACATATTTAATCGAATCGTTAACGGAGTTGATTTCGGTAATGGTTCCTTGGGAATAAACTATTTTGTTCGCCTCAGACACTCTATATAACATAACAGCAATCTGAGCACGGGTAACATTTCCATCAGGATTAAAGTTGTTATTGTCCATACCTTTCATTAATCCTTGCTGCTGGCAATACGAAACATATATGGCTTTCTCCGCCGGAATTTCTTCAGCATCATTGAAATTTAATCTGACGCTTGTATTTTTGAGTTCATCTGCTTTACCTGATATTTTAGCAAGCATTTCCGCTGCTTCAATTCTTTTAAGCGGCTCAGAACCTTTGGAATTGCTTAAAAAATCTTTTATTTCTTTAACTGTATACAAGTCATTGTATATGAGAAATGAAAGCGTTTTCTCATATCCGTCAAATCCGAGATCTTTAAGTTCGGAATAGTATTTTTCATTTGATATGTCAAGGTATGCACTTCTCTCAACATCAGCAGCACCGATAATTCTCGCTGCAAGCAAAAGTGCATCAACCCTTTTTATACTGTCTTCAGGCCCAAAATTACCGTTGTCGTAACCGGTTATTATTTTTCTGTTTGTCAAAGCATCAATTTCTTTTTCTGCCCAATGGTTTTGCACATCGGGAAAAGTTGCGGCAAAAACAGAAATACTTTCTAAAATTAGAATTAAACATACAAACAATAGTAAAAACTTTTTCATATATTTATCCTCCGAAACTTTATTATACACATTAATAATATCATATTTAAGTTTTATAATCAACATTTATTTTTAACTGAGGTATAAATTTACCAAATCGTGTAAAAAATACACATATAAGATTTTGTTTGGAGGAATAAATATGAAATCAAAAATTGGTAGAAGAATTACTTATGTATTGGTTTTTTTGTTTATATGTATGGCAATAACAACTGTTGCGGTGAAAGCACCGGAACCTGATAAAGAAAAGTCAGAGAGTACAGTTCCAAAAGTCGAAAAGGAAGTAAGGAGCGATGTTAAGGTTAAAGACGATAAACCGAACAATGATACTGAAAACAATGTGAAAGCAGAAACACCTGCAGTTACGGAAACGCCTAAGATGCAGTATTCAAAACCTGTGTTTGGTGAAATTTCGGCAGAATACTCTATGGACAAACAAATATATTCTAAAACAATGGACGATTATCGTACTCATCAGGGAGTTGATATCAAAGCAAATTCCGGTGATGATGTATATGCCGCCGAAAAGGGAATTGTCAGTTTTGCCGGTGTTAACGATTTGATGGGGCAAACTGTAAAGATAAAGCATCCGGATGACAGTGTGACGGTATACAGCGGCTTAAAGTCAACGGCAGATATTGTAGAGGGACAAGAAGTTCAAAAAGGACAGGTTATAGGTAAGGCCGGCGGAGAAATACCGCTTGAGTCAAAAGAGGGTACTCATATTCATTTTGAAATAATAAAAGAAGATGTTTTTATTAATCCGCTTGAATATATAAAATAGGTCTATAATTTTCATTTTGCGTCATACAATTTAACGGGTGACTGTAAATGAAAATTTTTAGATACGCATTGCTTATACTTCTTTTTTTGTGTGCAATAATATGTGTAATAAGAAACGCCGCATTTTAGTGCGGCGTTTCAGTTCGTTTATAGTTCTATTTTGTTTGTTCCGTGCATAGTCACATAATGTGTTTTAATTCCGATTTTGTCCATCCATTGTCTTGTAACTGAAGTCCCATACATTCTGAGACGGTTTCTGTATGGTTGATACTTCATATAATCAGGGTCCGCCGGTTCGTTATACAGCCAATCAGGGCAGCACCAAAGGCAGGCCGACGGATCTGCTGCTATATATATTTCAGGTCCGCAGCACCTATGACCGTGATGTGCCATTTGAACAATATCGCATTTTAATTTGTCACGGCTGTTATAATATAGCAAGTCTCCGCCCTCAGGACCTAAATCACCTAAAAACAAAACTTTCTTATTCGGGGTTTTAAGCATAAAAACAAGCGAACTGTCATTAAGTGCGTTATAAATAAGATTATCTTTTTCATCGTGATGATATAAAAACTCTATTGTAACTTCATCAATGTTTATAACCGTACCCTTTATAGGTATGCCTGTTCTTCCTCTTATTTTGTCAATTATATTGTTAAAATCTAGGAGTGTATGTGCATCCTGTGGCTCGTATTTCTCAACAAAGTTATATCTGGGGAAGTTATAGTACACTTTTTCAACATTATCGATTTCATCATTTGCTGCAAGGTAGTTGAAACCGCCTATATGGTCAGAATGTGCATGTGTTAATATCCATGCCTTTATTTTTCTGTTGCCTACATATTCCTTTAAAAGCGGCATATCAGGAACATCACCGCCATCTATAACTATTGCATTGTCTTCTTTCGTTATTATGACAAAAGACATACAAAAACTTCCCGTTTCTGTTAACTGATACATAATTGTTTTATCATTCATTTTAAAACCTCATTTATTGATTTTTTTCATTATCTCATCTTTGCGTTTTTTCCGCAGAGCCTTTTTCTTTAAATTATTGTTTCTGATAAGCATTAATATCAAAAACAAAACTATAATAAAAAGAAGCGGCAATGTGTTGAATTTAAAAATATTGCTGTGCCAGTGTGCAAAAATATTAAATTTTGCATTTTTAGATGCAATAAGCGTGACTTTTCCTAAGAATTTGTTTTCGTAGTAAAAACTGGCAGTCCCGAGTTTTTCTCCTTTTTTAATGTTGCCGGAAATTTGCTCAGGCAAATCAAAAACCTTTTTTATCTTTTTATCATCAAAACCTACGGGCAGGAGGACATTTAACTGTCTGTCGGAAACAATAACTAAATTTCCTACAATGGTCGAAGGAGCCTTAACCTGAGTTAGTGCTTCCGATTCAGTGCAAACAGTTTTAAATACAAAATTATTGAAACCGTGTTCGAACAAATTTATGGCATCCCTGTAAACATTCATTTCATCTATATCGCAATTCAAAGCAAATGCAAGCAATGAAGTGTTGCCTTTTTTTGCCGTTGCAGCAATACTTATTTTGCCGTCTATAATTGATGTCATCAGCCCGTTTGCGTAAGAATAGTTATATAAGTCATATGTATATTTGCTTAAAAGATGGTTTCGGCTTGTCATTTTTTTTAAATCCCCGTTTTCATCCGGAAGTTCAAAAACAACAGTTTTAAATATATCCATCAGTTTGTCGTTTGAGTAAATTTGCTTTATAAGAATAAACTGGTCTTTTATAGTGGTTTTCGAAACACCTTCTTCATCATAACCTGTAGGCGAAGAATATACAGTCGATTTCATACCTAGTTTTTCCGCTGTTTTGTTCATTTCGTTTGTAAAGGCATCGCAGTTTCCGGAATATTTTGACGCAAGTATTTCAGCACTTGCATCCGAGTACAAAAGCAGCATATTTGACAAATGCTGCTTTACTGTATAAACAACACCTGAACTTATTGAGGCAATATTGCCGTAACTGTTATAAAAATGAAAATCTCCCGTTACAGGAATTGGCTTGTTATAATCGTAAGTTTCGGATATAATATATGCAACCATAAATTTTGAAAAATCAGCCGGTTTGAAAGTTACATCTGAATTTTTTTCTGCCAACACAGTATCGTTTGAAATATCAGCAAGAAAATATGACGATGAAAAAATTTTAGGAAGTTTTTCAGCATTCACAGTGATTGAAAAAAATATAACAATAATCGAAAGAGTTAAACACACTATTCTTTTCATAAACTAAGTATTCCTCTCAAAAGAACTGTAATACAAAAAAATTATAGCATAATACAATAAATAAATCAATAAAATTTTTGTTTTGCTTGCACTTAGGTAAATTTTGTAGTATTATATTTGTAAGCGGTTTTATTATTAGTAATTGGAGGCAGATATAATGAAATTACTTATTGTTGATGATGAAAAATTACTTGTTAAAGGATTAAAATTTAATTTTGAGCAAGATGGATATGATGTTGTTACGGCAATGGATGGTGAAGAGGCTGTAAGATGTGCAAAAGATAAATCAATAGACCTTATTGTTTTAGATCTTATGCTTCCAAAACTGGACGGACTTCAGGTTTGTCAGCAAATCAGAGAAACTTCATCTGTTCCCATAATTATGCTTACTGCAAAAAGCGAAGATATGGATAAAATTATCGGTCTTGATTACGGTGCTGATGACTATATGACTAAGCCGTTTAATATTCTGGAACTTAAGGCAAGAGTAAAGGCACTACTCAGAAGGCATTCAAGAGAAAGTGCGAAAACACCCGGTGTGTCAACTGAAAGCGGCCTTGTTCTTGACAGCAATACAAGAAGTCTTAAAGTTGACGGAAAGAATATTGAACTTACGGTTAAGGAGTATGATATAATGTCGCTTTTACTCTCAAATCCGGGTCAGGTGTACTCGAGAGACAGGCTTTTGGAACTTGTTTGGGGTTATGAATATCCGGGTGATGCGAGAACTGTTGATGTTCATGTGAGAAGGCTGAGAGAAAAAATTGAGCCGGACCCTGCTCAGCCCAAATACATTCTTACAAAATGGGGTGTTGGTTATTATTACAAAGAAACTTAAAAAACTGAAATTTGGAAAGATAAGGTTAAAACTGGTTGCTACATACATAGGAATTATAGTGCTTACCCTTGTGTTTATTTCAGCATATATTCTTGCGGCTGTTTCACAATACCTTTATAATGACGCTAAAGTTTCGACTCTTTCAAAAGCCAATATGATAGCGAATGTTGTTTCTGATTACATAGCGGCAGATCCTGATGAGATACCGTATGTATTAAACAGGCTTGATATTGGAGATACTACAAGAGTAATAATTTCCGACTCATATGCAAGAGTTATTTATGATACTTCTACAGACAGAAATCTTTATGGAAAAATATTTTTAAATGCGGAAATGATTTCGGCGCTTAAAGGAAAAGATCTCGTGAATGTTTATAAATACGATAACGGCAACAGTATTAACTGTGCTGCATCAGTTATAATATCGTCAGAAAATGTCGGGGTAGTTTATGTAACGAATGTAACCACAACGACTGACAATTTTATAAATGAATTAAAATGGATCTTTATGGTAATATCATTGGTCGTTATAATTCTTGTAGGTGTTTTCAGTTCAATAATGGCAGATATTGTCGTCGGACCTATCGAAAGGCTTACCATGCTTATTAAAAAGATGGAGAGCGTTTCACTGTCGGAGAAGGTTCCTGTAAAGGGAAATGATGAAATCGCACAACTTTCGGAGGCTTTCAACACACTTACTGACAAACTTGATGAAATGGAAGAAAAAAGGCGTCTTTTCGTGTCAAATGCTTCACATGAACTTAAAACACCGCTTAGTTCAATAAAACTTCTTTCAGAATCAATATGTTCTATGGATCCTTTAAACGATGAATATGTTAAGGAGTTTATGGGGGATATTAACGGAGAAATTGACCGTCTGACAAAAATTATTGACAGACTGCTTCAACTGACAAAACTTGATTCTAAAAAGGATTTGCTTGACAAAAAAATTTCTGATATAAATGAAATGACAGAAAGAATCGTTAAAAGTCTTACTCCTGTAGCGGAAAGCAAAAACATCGATCTTAAACTTCATACAAAACACGAAGTTCTTGCCATGGTTGACAGAGAAAAAATATGGCAGGTTATTTACAATCTTACTGATAATGCAATAAAGTATACTCCGAACGGAGGTATTGTAAGTTTGTTTGTGTTCAACGAAGGTGATAACTGCCGCGTTGAAGTAGAGGACAACGGAATCGGAATACCTGAGGGTGAGACAGAACAGGTTTTCGACAGGTTTTACAGAGTTGACAAAGCACGCTCAAGAGCAAGCGGAGGTACAGGACTCGGACTTTCAATTGTTAAAGAAACTGTACTTTTACACAATGGAACTGTCTATTGTGAGAGTAAGGAAAACCAGGGAACAAAGTTTACTGTGATTTTGCCTAAGGGTTTAACTACCGGCAAGGAGGATATATAATGTTGAAAAAACAAATTTGTATTATTATGTGTATAATTTTAACTTGTTTGGCGTGTTCCTGCGGCACAAATAAAGCCGCCCAATCTGCCGAAGTATACTATATAAATGAAAATCAAGACGGTGTTGTTTCTGAGAGTTATAAAATAAACTTTTCAGATAAAGCCGAGGCAATACAAAAAGTAATTGAGAAAATGATGGAGTCGCCTTCAAAACCCGGAAGAAAATCCGTTTTCCCAAAAAATGTTAAAATTAACAACATAAGTATTAAAGAAACAATCGCATACATTGACTTTTCGAAAGAAATATATAATCTCGATAACATAGGTACAGTGTTTTTAAATGCGGCGTTGACAGATTCCGTAACATTGATAAGCGGTATTGGCGGAATACTTATAACGGTGGACGGTAAAGATTATGTGGATTCTGAAGGAATAAAAATAGGTATACTGTATCCTTCGGATATAGTATTTGATGTTTATGATGAAACGACGGTTACCAAATATGCTAAACTTTATTTTGCATCTCAGGATGCGGAAGGTCTTGTTGCTGAGTCAAGAGCAATAACTGTTTCGGATAAGGAAACTGCCGAACTTAAAATAGTTCAGGAACTTTTAAAAGGTCCCGAAAACTCAGAACTCGTCAAGACGATACCTGCAGACACAAAAATTCTTTCGGTTGAAACGAAAGAGGGAACTTGTTTTGTTAATCTTTCAAAAGAGTTTATAACAAAACATCCCGGCGGAACTGCTGCCGAAGCACTTACTGTCTATTCTATAGTTAACAGCCTTACCGAACTCGATACTGTTAACCAGGTTCAGTTTCTTATTGAGGGACAAAAAAGCGAATCATATATTCATATGATATTTAACGAACCGTTTTCAAGAAATGAAAGTTATATAATAAAACAAAACTAACAGTTGATCTAACTGTCAGTTAATGTTGATTGAACCTTGGATATTGTGTTTTTTACGAGCGTTTATTTTAGTCATATCCATTACATGTTTTTTACAGCAATAATTTGGTGAAACTATTCCTCTCTTAGAACAAAGGATATCTTTGTTGATGAGATTTTTGCCATAGATGCAGTTTAAACACAGCGATGATGTTTCCATATAATCACCTTTTCCTATTTAGTGAGGTTATTATATCATTATTTTTAGAATTTTGCAATAAGTTTGTATAAGAACTATAGCGTGGGGGTACACATATTGAATAAATCAAAACTAACAAAGCAAACCTTTTTGCAAGGTGCACTTGTTGTTGCTGTTGCAAATATAGTGGTTAAAATAATAGGAGCATTGTTTAAAATTCCTCTTACAAGACTGATTTTAAAAGCGGACGGAATAGGAATATATAATTCATCATATACGATTTACAATGCACTGTTTGTAATATCTACGGCAGGACTTCCTGTTGCAATTTCTAAAGTTATTTCGGAAGCAAATGCGTCTGGAAATTATGCCGAACTGAAAAAAACATATAAGGTGGCACAAAGATTACTTCTTATTATAGGATTGGTATCTTCACTCACTTTGCTTGTAGGTGCACAGATGTTCGCAAATTACATAAAGGCTCCAAGAGCGGCACTTGCAATCCTCGCTATGGCACCAAGTTTGTTTTTTGTATCACTTCTAAGTTCATACAGAGGCTTTTTTCAAGGAATGGGGAACATGATTCCGACGGCAATATCGGAATTTATAGAGGCTTCGGGAAAACTTTTTGTAGGTTTGGCACTTGCATATTTTCTTATACCGTGTGGTGAGGAGTATTCTGCAGCGGGTGCAATTTTAGGTGTATCAACCGGTACATTTATTGCTGCTTGTTTTATGATGATTTATCACAAAAAGGCACTTAAAGAAATTGATTTCAAAATAAAAGAAACAGGGGTAAAACCTGTAAATTCAACCAAAAAATTATATTCACGGTTAATCAGACTTGCAGTCCCTATAACATTGGGTGCATCTGTTTTTACGCTTGCCAGTGTAATAGATCTTACTATGATAATGCGTCAACTTGCAAGGCTTGGATTCGGGGAAGTTGAGAGATCAAGAATGTATGGATACTATTCCGGTTATGCAGTTACGATGTTCAATTTACCTCCGACAGTTATTACTTCACTCAGTATTTCAATAGTTCCGGTAATTGCTGCTGCAATCGTAAAGAATAATATTTTGGAAGCAAGGAGATCAACGGAAACTGCATTGAGAATAACATTTTTATTTTCGCTCCCGTGTGCCGTTGGAATGTCAGTGCTGTCGGAACCGATTTTAAATCTTATTTATGATGATATTAATGCTGCTCCGCTTCTTGCAGTATTGGCATATGGTATTATATTTGTTAGTTTGGTAATGGTTTCAAATGCAGTTATTCAGGCGTATGGAAAGCCATGGATTCCGGTTTTTAATATGCTTATAGGCGGATTGGTAAAGGTAGTGACAAATTATGTGCTCGTTGCAAACATTGACATTAATATAAACGGAGCCCCGTACGGAACAGTGTTATGTTATTTTGTGACTGCATCTTTGGATTTGATAGTTATAAGAAAATATTTAAACCCAAATTATGGTCTTGATTTTGTAATAAAGACTGTTTTTTCAGCGGCTATTATGGGAATTTCTGTGTATTTTACATATTCGAAATTGTTTTCATTTGGATATGTAATAGCACTGCTTGCCGGAATATTTGTAGGAGTAGTAGTTTATTTTATTCTTTTATTAGTCACAAAAGCAATAAAAAAACAGGATGTGTCTGCAATGCCCGGTGCGGAAAAACTAATGAAATTAATGAAAAACTTCGTGAGTTGAGCGTTAAAACCCGTAAAAAATGAATAAAGACAGGCTTTTTTTTAAAAAAATTAGATTTTTTTCAAAAAAGACTTGAATATTATTGAAAAAGTGTTTATAATTAGTTTGTTAACAGATTTTTTATGAATAAACGGCGTAAGCCTTTTATATCCCAATTAAAAAAGTTGTAGGAGGTGAATTTTGTAATGAACAAAACAGAACTTATTGCAGCAATGGCTGCAAAAGCAGAATTGTCAAAAAAAGACGCTGAAAAAGCATTGGCAGCATTTATCGAGAGTGTAGAAGATGCTTTGAAGGCTGATGACAAAGTTCAGTTAGTTGGTTTCGGTACATTCGAAGTTAAAAACAGAGCTGCAAGACAGGGTGTTAATCCTTTAACAAAAGAAAAAATTACAATCGCAGCTTCAAAGGCTCCGGCATTTAAAGCCGGCAAAGCGTTTAAGGATGCTATAAAATAATACAACTAACTGCTAAGACAGCCTTTATGGCTGTCTTAAATTTTATTGGGAGTTATATATATGAGGGTAGATAAATTTTTAAAAATATCAAGACTGATTAAACGCAGGACTGTTGCAAATGATGCTTGCGATAAAGGAAAAGTTTCGGTAAACGGTAAAACAGTTAAAGCGTCTTATGAGATTAAGACAGGTGATATACTTGAAATTACATTGGGAGAAAAAACAATAAAAGTAGAAGTTTTAAATCCCGACAATAAATTTGTAACAAAAGATGAAGCACCGCTTCTTTACAGACAATTTGATTAATCTAGAATAAAATCTCCGTTTTGTCAATATATATGTTATATATTATTGATAAACGGAGGTTTTGTTATGGAAGAAAGGCTGAATTCTGATAAAAGTATTCAAAATATAGTGATGGAGAACAGAAACAAGCTCACGGTGTCAGGTGTTGAGGAAGTTGATTCGTTTGATGAAAACTACATTTCCCTGTATACAATTTTAGGAGACTTAATGATTGAAGGGCAGGATTTACACATAAACCAGCTTAGCGTTCAAACCGGTGAAGTAATAGTTGAAGGAGAAATAAGTTCTGTAAAATATTCCGAAACTAATACAAGCAAGCAGGGTAGTTTTATATCAAGGTTGTTTAAGTAGTTTATATGGAAAACTATGCAAGTGTCGAACTCCAAATATTCTTAGTCTGTACCCTGTTCGGAACTTTATCCGGGATGTTTTATGATGTTCTTGCAATCAGAAAAAAACGAATCACAAAAAAATTTTTTAAAGATGCAGCAGACTTGATTTATTGGCTGTTTAATGTATTTATTGTTGTATTTTTGTGCTTTTACACTGATGAAGGATTGAGACTTTATGAATTTGCTGCATTGTTATGCGGTGTTATTTTATACTGCTTTCTTCTGAGAAAACACTTTGTAAAAGTTTTAACCGCTTTTGACAATGTACTTTGCTTTATTATTAAATTTTGCTTAAAAACAGTGCTTTTTCCGATAATTTTGTTTGTAAAACTTATAAATAAGATATTTTTTGCGTTTAGACCTAAAATTTTGAAAAAAAAGAGTAAAATACAGTTGACATTGCGTAAATTTTGTTTTAAAATAAGAAAGAAGTTAGTTCATATATTTAGGTTTAAGAGAAAGGGCTGACCTGTTTGGCTAAGAAAATAAAATTAGTTAAAAAAGGCAATTTCTTATATAGCAAGTTTGTTAAATGTTTGCTTACTGTTGCTGTAATTTATATGTTTGTGCTTTTTTGCAAACAGCAGATTACTATATCAAGACTGTCTGTTGAGCAATCTAACAGTTACAGTCAGATAAAGGAACAGCAGAATATAAACAAAGATTTAAAAAACCAGATGTCTGACAGTAAAAAACTGCAGAGAGTTGAAAAAAAAGCCAGAGAAGAACTGGGATATTTAAAAAACAATGAGCGTCTTTTTATTGACGCTTCCTCAAAATAAAGTTTCAGTATACCAAGGAGGATATTGCATTTATGCAGTTAGAGGTAGGCAGTGTTGTAGAGGGCAAGATTACAGGAATAACCAATTTCGGTGCGTTCGTTCAACTTGAGGATGGAAAAACCGGACTTATACATATTTCTGAAATTGCAACGGATTATGTTAAAGACATAAACGATCATGTAAAAGTTAATCAGAAAGTAAGAGCAAAGGTTATCTCTGTTGCTCCCGGCGGGAAAATCAGTCTTTCGATAAGAAAACTTATTCAGGAGGAAAGAGCGACCAGATCGTCAAGACCTGCTGATGTTGAAATGTTTAAACATAGAGATGAGAGTCTGTCATTTGATGATATGATGAATAAATTTAAAATGGACAGTGATGAAAAAATGCAGACACTTAAAAGAAGTTTTGAATCAAAACGAGGCGGATTTGGCGGCAGAAGAAAAAACTGAGATAATTTTAATGAACTCTTAAAAAGGGTTCATTTTTATTATAATTTTATTTACATTTTTTACATAAGGAGGAGTTTTGTTATGAACAATACTAAAAAAATCACACTGACGGCCTTATTTATTGCACTTATTGCTTTGTCGATTGCATATTTGTTTCATATTCCGTTTGGTGCACAAGGTTATTTTCACTTAGGCGATAGTTTTATATTTATTGCTTCGGTTATGCTTCCGCTTCCTTATTCTGTTATTGCAGCGGCAATTGGCGGTGCACTGGGTGATATTCTTTCGGGCGGATATGTATGGGCAATTTGGACCCTCGTTATTAAAGGGGTAATTGCATTTTCTTTTTCCTACAAGTCGATGTTCATATCAAAACGAAATATATTTGCACTTGTAATTGCATTGTTTATCACGCTTGGCGGTTATTATATTGCAGAGGGTGTAATTACAGGTAATTTTGTAGTTGCATTGACTTCATTGTGGGGTAATGCAGCACAATGGTTCTTTAGTGCAGCAGTTTACTTAATTGTCGGAAAAATTCTTGATAAAAGAGGTTGAAAATTTCTATCATAAATTTGTCTAAGATTATCTTTTTGACCAATTAAGTTGCCATTGCCGGACGGATTGTTTATACTTTTAGCGAAAAGGGGGAGTAGTTATGAGTATATTAAGAAGACAAGTTCATTTGGACTTTCACACATCCGGCAGTATCGAAAATATAGGAACAAATTTTAATAAAGCAGAGTTTCAGGATTCATTAAAAAAGGGACATATAAATTCGATAACGCTTTTTGCAAAGTGCCATCATGGATGGGCATACAACGAATCAGACGCAAATACAAGACATCCGCATTTAGGGTTCGATTTACTTAAGGCACAAATCGATGCTGCACATGAAATAGGGGTTAAGACACCTGTATATCTTTCCGCAGGCATTGATGAAAAATTAGCGAGAGAACATCCTGAATGGCTGTCTAGAAGAAAAGACGAATCATTCGGCGAGTGGACTCCGAATTTCTCTGTTCCGGGTTTTCATAATTTTTGCCTTAACACGCCATATTTGGATATTTTGCTTAATCAGATTAAAGAAGTTTGTGAAAATTATGATGATGACGGCATATTTCTTGATATAGTCAATGTTAATCCATGTTACTGTCAGTATTGCGTAAGAACTGCACTTTCAATGGGACTTGACCCATATAATGAACAGGATGCAATAACCGTTGGAGAAAAGGTTTATGCAAATTACACTAAAAGAGTGCGTGAAACAATAGATTCCGTAAAGCCCGGTGACAGAGTGTTTCACAACGGAGGACATATAAGAAGAGGAAGACGGGATTTGGCATATATGAACACCCATTTAGAACTTGAGAGTCTTCCTACCGGCGGTTGGGGATATGACCATTTTCCGCTTTCTGCCGCATATTCGAGAACGCTTGGTATGGATTTTATTGGTATGACAGGTAAATTCCATACAGCATGGGGAGAGTTTGGAGGGTTTAAGCACCCTAACGCACTAAGATATGAAGTTTCATTAAGTGCTGCCTTAGGGGCAGGATGTTCAATAGGTGACCAGTGTCACCCTTTAGGAAAACTTGATGATGCAACATATACGCTTATCGGACAGGCATATAAGGAACTCGAAGAAAAAGAGAAATGGTTGGACGGCGGAGAAAATATTGCAGATATTGCATTTTTATCTGCTGAGGCTGTTGAAAACTATTACATAAATAAGGGGTTGCTTGAACAGAATTGTACTTCAAAGTGGAATGTATATGATGTTGGCGTAAACAGAATACTGCTTGAAGGTAAGTATCTTTATGATGTAATTGACTGTGAATCCGACTTTTTAAAATACAAAGTTATTATTCTTCCAGATGTTGTATTTGTAACAGATGAGATTAAAAAGAAGTTTGATGAATTTTTGGCACAAGGCGGAAAAATCCTTTCACCAGGGACTTCAGGACTTGATAAAGATAAGAATGGTTTTGTGTTTGACTTTGGTGCAAAATATATCGGTGAAAATAAATTTAATCCGGATTATTTGAGACCGGGATTTGAGATGGAAGGTTTGTATAATAGTGCGTATGTAATTTACTCGAAGGGATATAACATCGAATTAAATGGCGGTAAGGAACTTGCTTCAAGGGAAAATCCTTATTTTAACAGAAGTGTCTTTAAGTTTTGTTCTCATAAGCATACGCCTAATGATTTTAAGTATGCAGGTCCCTCTGTAGTTATTGGAAACGACGGTGCGTATATATCGTGGAACATATTTGAGGAATATGCAACAGTGGGAAGTTTAATTGCTAAAAGAACAGTGACATATGTTTTGGACAAACTTATAGATAAAAGAAAAACTCTTGAAACAAATCTTATTTCACAAGGTGTCGCTACCTTGCAGGTTCAGGATAAGGAAAAAAGATTTATAGCACATCTTCTTTATGCACCAATTCAAAAAAGAGGAAATAATGTTGAAGTTATTGAGGAACTTATTCCGGTAATTGATACCGAAGTTTTGTTGAAAACCGATAAAAAGATAAGAAAAGTTTATCTTGCACCGCAGATGGAGGAAATTGATTTTACCGAATGTAATGGTGCAGTTAAAGCAAAAGTCGGTAAATTTGAGTGTCATCAGATGGTAGTGTTTGAATACTGATTATACGGTGGTTATATGATAAAATAATTAATATGGGGTGCAGGTTGGAGAAGTGAATTTTATATAAGGGTTTCTCTTGCTTATCCTGAAAAATTTTCAGTGTCTGGGGTTTATATCAGAAATCCCGACACATACAAAGATTTTTTGAAAAAGTATCCACAAGTAAAATTATATACGAATCAGAACGATGCCTTAAAGACGGAGTTTGATTTTATAGTTTCTTGTGTAAGCAAAGTTAATATGACTGATACCATTTTAAAACTTTCCGGTCTTGGTTATTCAGTTTTATCTGAAACACCCTGTGCATTTGACAAAAATACTTTGAGCATAATAAAAAATCCGGAACATGAAAATTTAAAAATTCAGGTTGCGGAACAGTTCAGATTTATGACGCTCAACAAAGCAATAAAAAGGGCTATAGATTTAGGATATGTAGGAACAGCGGATTATGCAGAAATATCTTTGGGGCACTCATATCACGGGATGTCTTTGATAAGATTTTTTCTTGATACAAGAAATTCTCCCGTTTGCTTAAGCCGCAACATCTTGGAGACCAATATAACTGAAATATGCGGAAGATACGGAAAAATTATGCCTCATATAAAGAAATCTCAAACCGAGATATCTGTATACGACTTCGGCAATAAAAAAGCAGTTCTTAATTTTAGTTATGATCAGTATTTTTCTCCTTTCAGGAAAAACAGGGTTTTAATCAGAGGTGAAAAAGGAGAGATTACAGAACGGGGTATTACAGCCCTTGCGGATGGCAAAACTTACAGTGATGACTTTGAATTCAAAGCAGATGGCATTTATATCAGAAATAATTTACTTTCAAAATATTCTTTTCCGGATTTAGACAGTGACCATGATGCGATAGCACAGGTATTGGTAAAAATGGGTGAATATGTTAGAACAGGCAAATCGTTTTACAGTATATATGAAGAGGCAGATGATGTTTCATATGCTTTGGGAATTGGGGGAACAATTTGAATAACGAATATAACAGAATTTTAAAATGTGCAGACTATGTTAAATCAAAAGTAGAGTTTGATGGTAAATTAGTACTGATTTTAGGCTCTTGCCTTGGTAATTATGTTGATAGAATTGATGTTAAAAACATTTTAGATTATAAAGATATCCCGGAATTTCCGACATCAACAGTTGAAGGGCATAAAGGTAGGTTTATATTCGGAAATATTAATAATACTGAAGTAGCAGTTATGCAGGGAAGGGTTCATTATTATGAGGGTTATACTATGCCTGATGTAGTTTTGCCTGTAAGAATAATGGGACTTTTGGGAGTAAAACATATTATCATTACCAATGCTGCGGGCGGAATTAGAGAATTTTTTAAAATGGGTGATTTTATGGCTATAAGAGATCATATTTCGTCATTTGTTCCATCACCTTTAATAGGCAAAAACATTGATGAGTTTGGCCAGCGGTTCCCGGATATGACAAATATTTATGATAAAAAAGTTTTAGAATTTCTTACTGTAACAAAAAAGTTGAAGCAGGGTGTATATCTGCAGACAACAGGTCCGAATTATGAATCTCCTTCAGAAATTAAGATGTATAAAATTTTGGGTGCTGATGCGGTTGGAATGAGCACATGTTGCGAGGCGATTGCCGCGAAACATATGGGAATGAAAGTTTCCGGAATTAGTCTTATAACAAATATGGCTGCCGGTATTCAGGGTACTCCGTTGACTCACGCTGAAGTTAAAGAATCGGCACAAAAAGCAAGTGTTAAGTTTATTGAAATTATCACAGATACAATAGAATTTATTAAAGATAATCTATAAGAATATGGTCAAAAGCCATATTCTTTTTGTTTTTTATCATAACTTTGTCTTTTTCGTAATATATATTCAATAAATGAATTTATACACGGAGGTTATGATATGGACAATATTTATCAGGATATATCCAAAAGAACGCAGGGAAACATCTATATCGGTGTTGTAGGGCCTGTACGAACAGGAAAATCAACATTCATTAAAAAGTTTATGGAACAGTTGGTTATTCCGAATATTGATGATGAATTTAAAAAAACAAGAGCAATCGATGAACTTCCCGTAAGCGGAACCGGAAAAACAATAATGACAACAGAACCTAAATTTGTTCCTGATGAGGCTGTAAACATATCAGTTGGAGATAATGCTTCTTTTAATGTAAGACTAATTGACTGTGTGGGTTATGTCGTTCAGGGGGCAAACGGATATGCCGAAGACGGAAAAGACCGTATGGTAAAGACACCTTGGAACGATGAAGACATATCTTTTGTAAGGGCCGCGGAAATAGGAACCGAGAAAGTTATTAAGGATCATTCGACAGTTGGACTTGTAATAACAACAGATGGAAGTTTTACAGATATTTCAAGAGATGATTACATAATTCCTGAACAAAGAGTTATTGATGAATTGAAACTTATTAACAAACCTTTTGCTATAGTCGTTAATTCCGCCGACCCAAAAGGCGAGAGGGCACAACTTTTGAAAGAGGAACTAAAAAACAAGTATAATGTAACGACTGTCTGCATTAACTGTGAAAAACTTTCAAAAGAGGATATAAATGAAATACTGGAAAGTATTTTAAAGGAATTTCCTATTGATGAAATTGAAATAATCTTTGACAGATGGCTCAGCAACCTCGAACCGGACCATTGGCTCTACAGATATATAAGTGATTTGGTTAAAAAATCTATAAGCAATGCAGAAAAAATCAAAGATGTAGAAGAATGTATATCAAAACTTTCCGAAGATGAAAACACGGAAAATTGTTACATAAGCGAAGTTGATATGGGAAAGGGAAGTATAAAAATTAATGTTACACTCTTGGAAAGTTTGTTTTATAAAATTCTTGGAGAAACTTCCGGACTCGAAATTAAAAATCAGGAAAGCCTTATTAAACTCATAAAAGAACTTTCCGATGTCAAAAGAGAATATGACAAGGTTTCTTACGCACTGCAGGAAGTTAATAGGAAGGGCTATGGTATAGTATCACCTACTATAGATGAATTAAAACTCGAAGAGCCTGAAATTGTAAAGCAGGGAGGAAAGTTCGGTGTAAGACTTAAAGCATCAGCACCTTCTATTCATTTGATTAAAGCAGATATTGAAACCGAAGTCAGTCCGATAGTAGGTACAGAAAAACAGTCGGAAGAACTTGTTCACTATCTTTTAAATGAGTTTGAAACAGATCCTAAAAAGATTTGGGATAGCAATATATTTGGCAAATCCCTTCACGAACTTGTAAACGAAGGACTCCACAATAAACTGTCTCATATGCCTGATGATGCACAAATAAAACTTCAGGAAACCCTTCAGAAGATAATTAACGAGGGAAGCGGCGGACTTATTTGTATAATACTTTAAACAGCGGAAAAATAACAATTATTCTTTTTCTTTACAAAATAACTTCCCCCTCAAAATTCATTTGAGGGGGAATCGCGGTTTAAAAGTTAATCCTTTAAGGCTGCTGAAATAAATCCTACAAAAAGCGGATGAGGCTTGTTCGGACGGCTTTTAAATTCGGGATGATACTGAACGCCGATATAGAATTCTCTTTCGGACAATTCAACAGTTTCTACAAGTCTTTCATCAGGTGACAGACCCGAGAGTGTAAGACCGTTTTCTTCAGCAATTTTGCGGTAGTCATTGTTAAATTCATAGCGGTGACGGTGACGCTCATTAATGGTTTCCTGTTTGTAACATCTATACATAGCAGTATTTTTTTTGATATTGCAAGGATATGCACCAAGTCTTAGAGTTCCGCCTTTATTTATTTCATCATTCTGACCCGGCATAAAGTCTATAACTTTATGAGCGGTGTCAGAAAATTCGCCTGAATGAGCATCTGAAATTTTGCAGACATTTCTCATAAATTCAATAACTGCTATCTGCATACCGAGACATATTCCAAAATAAGGGACATTATTTTCTCTTGCGTATTTTGCCGAAAGAATCATACCTTCAATTCCGCGGCTGCCAAATCCTCCGGGAACTATTATTCCGTCAAGATCTTTTAGTTTATCGTTATAGTTTTCCTCGGTTATTGCCTCAGAATCAATCCATTCGATATCAACTTCACTGTTTAGTAAGTATCCTGCATGCCTCAGGGCCTCTGCTACAGAAAGATAAGCATCGTGCAGTGCAACATATTTTCCGATTAAGCCGATTGTTACCTTTTTGATAGGCGATTTAATATTATTTACAAGTTTTGTCCATTCTTTCAAATCAGCTTCTTTAACCTTAATTCCTAACTCACGGCATACAATTGAGGAAAAGTTCGATTTTTCAAGCATCAACGGTGCTTCATAAAGACAGGGAAGAGTGATGTTTTCGATTACACAGTCAGGCTTTACATTACAGAAGAGAGAAATCTTTTCAAAGATTGACTTTTCGAGCGGTTCATCACATCTTAAAACTATTATATCCGGGGATATGCCCATTCCCTGAAGTTCTTTTACAGAGTGCTGAGTGGGCTTTGATTTATGTTCGTCGGAACCACGCAAAAACGGAACAAGGGTAACATGTATAAACAAACTGTTTTCTTTTCCTACTTCAAGTGAAATCTGACGGACTGCCTCCAGAAACGGCTGAGATTCAATATCACCGATTGTGCCGCCTATTTCCGTAATAACAACATCTGCATCTGTTTTTTTGCCCACATTATACACAAATTCTTTAATTTCATTTGTGATATGGGGAATAACCTGTACAGTTGAGCCCAGGTATTCACCCCGGCGTTCTTTGTTCAAAACATTCCAGTACACTTTACCGGTTGTTAAATTGGAGTATTTATTAAGATTTTCGTCAATAAATCTTTCGTAATGTCCAAGGTCTAAGTCTGTCTCTGCACCGTCTTCTGTAACATAAACTTCGCCATGTTGATAGGGACTCATAGTTCCGGGGTCAACATTGATATAAGGGTCTAATTTTTGTGCAGCAACTTTTAAACCTCTTGACTTTAAAAGTCTGCCGAGAGATGCGGCTGTTATTCCTTTACCCAGACCTGAAACAACACCGCCTGTTACAAATATGTACTTTTTAGTCATAATTTATCTCCATTCTGCGGAGAATAAATCTCCGTTATTTTAATTTTCGTATGTTTTGATAATACCTTGAGCAATTTCGTATTTCGACCTTCTTGTGTCCATTGCTTGCTTTTCTATAATTCTGTGTGCTTCTCCCTCTGTAAGTTTCATATTTTGTATTAGTATCCACTTTGCATGGTTAACAGTTCTGATTTCAGTCATTTTCTCTTCCAGCGAAACTACCTTGTTCTGCATACTTCTGAATCTTTCCTGCATAGCATACATATTTTTTAAAATTTGATGTACTACGGGTTGTGATGTTGGTTTTGAAAGTGTAAAGATACCGTAATCGATAACTCTGTCTGTTACTTCATCATATAAGTCATTTTTAATAAACATCAAAACTCCTCTCTTGGAATCGGCAACAATATCAAGTGCAAACTTAGTGCCGAATTCATCTGTGAGGGGAGTATTTATAAGAATGATATCATAATCTTTACTGATAAGTCTTCGTTTTGCCTCTCCGCAATTTGAAACTGTTTCAATGGGTCCGAACTCATTTTCGGAAAGTAATGGCAGAATGCTGGTTGCAAACTTTGGAGAAGAAGACACAATCAAAACACTGTATGTGTATTCTTTAAAAAGCATAAATGCTTCCTCCTCAATTATTTGCAATAGTTAATTATCATATTTTCCGGTAACACTTCTCTTACAAACTGACTTTTTTCGGCAAAATTCTTTGCTTTTGAAAGGTTTTCAGGAAGTTTATTGCAATCTAAATTAAGTTTGATATCATACAAATTTTTATTAACCGCCTGCGGTGGAATCTCTTTGTTTCGTATTCCTTCCAAAGAGGCATATATCAAGAGTGCAAAGGCAAGATAAGGGTTTGCGGCCGGATCGGGAGAACGGAGTTCAAGTCTTTTGTATTCTCCTTTTGCGGCCGGTATTCTTATAAGTTGTGAACGGTTTTCAGGTGACCATGTAATATATTTTGGTGCTTTGAATTTACCGAGTCTTTCATATGAATTTTCTTCAGGGTTAAGAAATAAAGTTATATCATTAATTCTATTTAAAATTCCTTCTGTGATATGTGTAGTCAAATCTTCCGATGATTTAAGGCACTTTGCCGATATATTGATATGAAAACTATTTCCGGGGAAATCTTTTAACGGTTTCGGAGAAAAGTCCGCATATAATCCATTTCTTGACGCAATGGTCTTCACTACCGATAAAAATGTTATTGCATTATCTGCCGCCGTTAATGGATCGGAAAATCTGAAATCAATTTCATTTTGCCCCGGACCTTCTTCGTGATGTGAACTTTCAGGTAAAATTCCCATTTGCTCAAGATTAAGACATATTTCGCGGCGTACATTTTCACCTTTGTCCATCGGTGCAATATCCATATATGAGGCATTATCGTATGGAATATCAGTTGGATTTCCGTCTTCATCTGTTTTGAATAAATAAAATTCAAGTTCTGAACCGAATGAAAAAGAATACCCACTATTAAAGGCAGATTTAACAGCATCTTTTAAAATTTGTCTTGAATCAAGTTCAAAAGGTTTGCCGTCAGGATAAAAAATAGAACAAAACATTCTTACAACTCTTCCGTGTGATGGTCTCCATGGTAGAACAGACAGTGTAGAAGGATCCGGGAAAAGCAGAAGATCTGAGTATATATCTCCGCCAAATCCGGAAATTGCAGAAGCGTCAATTCCAATTCCGTACTCAAATGCCCTTTCGAGTTCCGTCGGCATAATTGAAATATTTTTCTGATTTCCGAAAGTATCACAAAACGCAAGCCTTATAAACTTTACATCTTCTTCCGAAACATATTGAATAACTTCCTTTTTGGTGTAAATCACAAACTTCACCTGCTCTTTCTTAATTTGCAACATACATTTGCTTGAAAGGATTATTTGTATCAGGAGTTACAATAGTAAACTCAGAATTAAAAATTTCAGGATAATCATATGAAAACAGGTCGCAAAACTTTTTAATAATATCTTTAATTTCCTCTTTTTCCCGGGCAGTTGCCAAGTGGGTCGTAACTTGTGACGGAAATTTGATATTTTCACACTTTCCTCTCAAAAACATTTTTCCGCCGTGCATACCTGTGCATGGGAAATTTCCTACAATATTTTTATTGCCGGCATTAAGCCCTAAAACTATGATAGTTCCGCCGGCCTGATATTCTCCCAAAAAACTTCCGGCACATCCGCCGATTACTAGAGTAGGGTGTTTTTCCTTGTATGCTTTCATATGAATACCTGCTCTGTACCCGGAATTGCCTTTGACAAAAATTTCTCCGCCTCTCATTGCATAGCCGGCCGCATCGCCAATGTTTCCGTAAATTATAATTTCTCCGTCATTCATTGTGTCGCCGACTGCATCCTGAGCATTTCCGGATACCGTTATAGAACATCCGTTTAAATAAGCACCCAGTGCATTACCGGGAATACCTTTAATTGCAATCTTTCTGTCAGAAAGCCCTGAAGCAATAAAACGCTGTCCCATACAACCTGTTATTTCAATATTTTTGTCTGCCTGCCTAATCCTTTCGTTAAGTTCTTTGAATTCAAGATTTGTTGCATCTATTAACATTATAACACACCTCCTAAATTTTTTCTACGGTATTCGTAAGAAAATGGCAAAAGTGAAGGATTTTTTTTAATTGAATCAAAATCGATTGAGTCAAGCGGAACACTATTTCTTACAAGATATGTATAAATGCCTGTTTTATCAACATTACCTATAATAATAAATCCAACAAGACGATTATCCTTTATAAACAGTTTCTTAAGTCCGTTTTCAGTTTTTTCTTCATAAACATCACCATCATAACTTCCGGCACTCATAAGATGCAAACCGAAAAATCCGATTGAATTCATAGGAATCTGATTGTCAAACCTTTTATCTCCGCCGGCCATATTTGTACCTGCAGTAAATCCTCCTATGTATGCGTTGGGGAGAATTGCCATAACCTTTGAAGTTTTTGCGGTTATATCATACGATTCTGCAATGTCACCTGCCGCATAAATATTCGGAGCAGATGTTTCCATTTTAGGATTAACTATAACTCCTCTGTTAATTTTAACATCAATATCTTTTAAAATTGATATATTGGGGCGGACCCCAACTGCCATTACTAAAACATCAAAATTTACCTTCTTACCGCTTTTCATAACTGCAGTGTTATTTTCAAATTTTATTGCACTGTCAGAAAGCATAAGGTTTATGTTTTCCTTTTTAAGCGATTCTTCAATTATTGATGCTGATTCATTATCTAATATGCTCGACAATACTCTGTCCGCAAGATCACAGACAGTTATACTTTTTACTCTATTCTTAAGCCCTTCGGCACATTTAAGTCCGATAAGACCTGCACCGATAATCAATATATCAGAATCCTTGTCCGTTGAATCTTCTAAGGCTTTAGCATCATTTTCTGTCATAAAGGTAAATTTTTTGCTTACTGTTTCGTAACCCTCAATCGTTGGGACGAATGGTGAAGAACCGGTTGCTGCAAGCAATTTGTCGAAAGGAATCTTTTCACCGTTTTGAAGCACAACTGCTCCTTCTTCGATTTTTTTTGCAGATGTGTCGAGAAGGAAGTTAACCCTTAATTTTCTGTAATAATCTTCGGTCCTATATTGCATTTTCTCAAAATCTGTTTTGTTTTCCAGATAATAGGAGATGAGAGGCCGTGCATATGGCGGCACAGATTCATTACAAATAATTGTGATTGTACCTTCTTTATCTACTGAGCGAATTCCCTCTATAGCACCGAGTGCGGCGATACCGCCTCCTATAATAAGATATTTGTTCATTATAATCTCTCCTCAAAACATATTGCGTTGTTCGGGCAACCTTTAACACAGGCAGGTTCTCCTGAGTTATTGTCTGTGCATAATTCACATTTTGTTACTGCTTTGTTTTCGTTTTGAACTAAAGCACCGTATGGACATACCAAAACGCATGTAAGACATCCTATACACTTATTTTTGTCAATTTTTACTACACCGTTTTCTTTAGACAAGGCTCCCGAAATACAGGATTTAATGCAAATTGGATCATCACAGTGTCTGCATGATACAGCATACATAATTCTGCCGTTGTCTTCGACTCTTATTTTTGGAAATATTTTTTTATCTTTTAACGCAATTGACATATTTTTTTCGTTTGTTGCTGCAAAGGCACAGTTGTACTCACAAAGATGACAACCTAAGCACCATTTTTCATTTACATATACTTTTTTCATTTTTATTCTCCCGCATGAGAGATACCGAGTATCTCAAGTTCTTTTTCGTTTAATCCGATTCCGCGAAGCATAAGCCTATTTCCCTTAAGGGCCTCAATTGAGTTAATGCCCATACCGCCCATCAATTCCTTTATTTCGTGTTTCCATGCAGTCATTAAATTTACAAGACGTTTGCTGCCAATATCGGGATTAAGTCTTTTTACCAATTCAGGTCTTTGCGTTGCGATACCCCAGTTGCATTTGCCGCTCTGACAAGTTCTGCAAAGATGGCAGCCAAGTGCCAAAAGTGCACTTGTTGCGATATAACAGGCATCTGCCCCGAGCGCAATAGCCTTTACAACATCGGAGGCACTTCTTATACTTCCTCCGACTACCAATGAAACATTATTTCTGATTCCTTCATCTCTAAGCCTCTGATCAACACTTGCAAGAGCCAACTCAATAGGAATACCAACATTATCTCTTATCCTCGTAGGGGCTGCACCTGTTCCGCCTCTGAATCCGTCAATAGCAATTATATCTGCACCTGATCTTGCAATACCGCTTGCAATTGCTGCAATGTTATGTACTGCTGCGACTTTCACAATAATAGGTTTTTTATATTCTGTTGCTTCCTTTACAGAGTTAAACAACTGTCTTAAATCCTCAATCGAGTATATATCGTGATGTGGGGCAGGGGAAATGGCGTCCGAACCTTCCGGAATCATTCTTGTCTTTGAAACATCTCCAACAATTTTTGCACCCGGAAGATGTCCGCCAATACCGGGTTTAGCACCCTGACCCATTTTAATTTCTACTGCAGCACCGGCTTCAAGATAATCCTTGTGAACTCCGAATCTGCCTGATGCAACCTGCACGATCGTATTTTTGCCATATACATAAAAATCTTCATGCAGACCGCCCTCGCCGGTGTTATAAAAAATTCCCAGTTCAGTTGCCGCTCTTGCAAGTGATTCATGAGCATTGTAACTTATTGAGCCGTAACTCATTGCGGAAAACATTAACGGAATTGAAAGTTCAAGTTGAGGTGTTGTTTCGGTTAATATTTTTCCGTCTTTATCCCTTTTTATATCTTCTGGTTTCTTTCCCAGAAACACTTTTGTTTCCATAGGTTCACGAAGAGGGTCGATTGAAGGATTTGTTACCTGCGAGGCATTAATAAGTATTTTATCCCAATAAACAGGAAGCGGATTTGGATTACCCATTGATGATAAAAGTACACCTCCGCTTTCTGCCTGTTTATATATTTCTTTAACGGTACTGTCAGACCAGTTTGTATTTTCCTTTAGCCTACAGTCGCTTTTTACGATTTTTAACGCTCTGGTAGGGCAAAGACTTACACACCTTTGACAGTTTACACATTTTGATTCATCGCTTAGTAAAATACCCCTTTTTTCATCAAAAAAATGGACTTCGTTTGAACACTGTCTCTCACAAACACGGCATTTTATACATCTATTTTCATTACGAACAACTTCATATTCGGGATATATATAATTTATAGCCATTAAAAAGCACCTTCCTTAACTTTAACAATAATAGGTTCACCGCCGGCGGGGGAGTAAATGTTTTCAGCATCAGGTTCCATTGTGCGGATCGCCGCTTCTTCGCTTGCAATATATACCTTGTCATTCTTTTCACCCACAACCATACTTCTTAACTTAAGTCTGTCATTGAGTGCCATGAGCCCGCCGTTGAAGCCCAATATTATTGAAAAAGGACCGGTTATAAGCAAACTGCCGTAAACACATCTTAAATATTTAAGAAGTTCTTTGTCCTGCCTTGTTTCGATTGTACTCCAAAAAGGTGCCGCTATGACCGATGCAGTTTCTTTCAGCGAAAGTCCTTGCTTTCTCAGCAGATAATCTGCAATATATGTTATAACTTCTGTATCGGTCTGTAAGGTACATTTATAACCGAACATTTCTATGAACCGCCTGTTTGCATCGTACGAAGAAATTTCACCGTTATGTACTATTGTGTAATCAAGAAGTCCAAACGGGTGAGCACCGCCCCACCAACCCGGTGTGTTAGTCGGATACCTTCCGTGTGCAGTCCATGAATAACCTTCATATTCGTCTAGTTTGTAAAATTCACCAACATCTTCCGGATATCCAACTGCCTTAAAGGCACCCATATTTTTACCGCTCGAGAAAACATATGCCCCCTCAATTTGCGTATTGATTTTCATAACAGTTCGTGCCACATATTCTTTTTCATCAAGTTGAAGTCTTGAAAGAACAGATGAATGAGGAATGACAAAGTATCGCCATATCAGGGGAACATCTGTAATCCTCTTGTGTTTTCTTGTTGGAATGTTTTCAGATTTGACAATTTCAAATGTGTCTTTCAAGTAATCTTCACATTTGTTCCTTGCAATGCTGTCATTATAAAATATATGGAAAGCATAAAAATCTTTATATTCCGGATATATGCCATATGCAGCAAATCCTCCTCCCAATCCGTTTGAACGGTCGTGCATCGGACGCATACTTTCAATAATGCTTTCCCCGGTCATTTTATTACCGTCTTTTGATATAACTGCTGAAATAGCACAACCCGAGGGTATTCTGATTTGTCCTTCCAAAGATTTCATAAAAATCAAGCCTTTCTTTATTCTAAAATAAAAAAGACGCTTAATTTGGGGTAAACTTACCCCAAATTAAACATCTTTGTCTAATTCGGTGTTTATTATATCATATATGCTTCAATATGTCAATAATTTCCGAAAAAAAGTTAAGATTTAAGTCTCTTGTCAGTTTTTGTAGAAAGTTTTGTACCAATCATCTGAAATATCTGTACAATAAGAACCAAAAGTACAACTGCAAGTAACATAACAAGGTATTTATATCTGTAATAACCGTAATTTATTGCGATTTTACCAAGCCCGCCTCCTCCGATAATACCGCTCATTGCAGTATATCCGAGAATTGTAGTAATTGAAATGGTAAGATTTGAAATAAGTGACGGAACTGCTTCCGGAATCATAACTTTTATTATAGTCTGCATAGGCGATGCACCCATACTTCTTGACATTTCGATAATATTTGGATTGATTTCACGCATACTGCTTTCAACAAGTCTTGCAACAAACGGAAAGGCCGCTATTGTAAGAGGAACGATAGAAGCTGTTGTACCTACGGCAGTTCCGACAATCAATCTTGTAAAAGGTATAACTAAAATCATAAGAATCAAAAACGGTATAGAACGCAATAAGTTAACTATAACATCGAGAATTCTCATAAGCCACGACGGAAGAGGAAAAACTCCGTCTTTTCCTCCTGCAACAAGAATGATTCCTATAGGCATACCAATTATTATAGCAAATAAAGTTGCAACTAAAGTGACATATAATGTTTCACCAAAGGCAAGTGCAAACTGACTTTTTACTATTTCTGAGGTTTCCTGCAAAACTTCTTGTGAGAATAAATTACTGAACATTCGTTTGCACCTCCTGAACCGAAACACCGGATGCTTTGCTTAAGTATTTTATGGCATTTTCAACATCGTTTTCATTGTCTATTACGCTTAAAAGCATAGAGCCGTATGCCATACCGTTGATACTCTTAGTTGACGCATATGCAATATTTGCATGAATTCCTGTTTCACTCGCCATTTTTGCAATAAGCGGTGTTGATGCTGAATCAGAACCGTTGAACACAATTCTGATATATTTCGCATTTTTTATGTTAAGAATTGATTCATCAGGTGAAGTATCAGGAAAAACAAGCCTTTTTGCAGCATCAGACTTCGGATTTGTAAATATTTCGCCGACTTCGCCGGTTTCAACAACTTTACCGTTCTCTAAAATGGCAACATTCTTGCAAACCGTTTCAACGACATTCATCTGGTGGGTGATAATTATTATAGTTATTTCCAGTTTCTCATTAATAGAGCGAAGAAGTTCAAGAATAGAATTTGTTGTATTCGGATCTAGGGCACTTGTTGCCTCATCACACAAAAGAACCTTTGGATCTGTGGCAAGTGCTCTTGCAATAGCAACTCTTTGTTGCTGTCCCCCCGAAAGTTGGGAAGGGTAGGACTTTTCCTTTCCGGTAAGCCCTACCAATGCCAACAATTCCATTGCTCTTTTTTGTGCATCTTCCTTTTTAATGCCTTCAAGTTCCATTGGAAAGCAAACATTCTTAAGACAGTTTTTCTGTTGCATCAGATTGAAATTTTGAAAAATCATAGTAACATTCTGACGAATTTTACGGAGTTCTTTTTCTTTAAGTGTACACAAATCCTGCCCGTCTATAACAACAGTACCTGTAGTGGGTCTTTCAAGCATATTAATACATCTTACGAGTGTACTTTTACCTGCACCGCTCATTCCGATTATGCCGAAGATGTCACCGTCTTTTATTGTTAAATTAATATCATTTAGTGCTTCCACTGAACCTGACGGGGAAACAAATGATTTACAAAGATTTTTAATTTCTATCATAATATCCTACTTCTTTATTGAATCTAATGTAGTTTGTTTTCCGCCGTAAATCCCAAGCGGTTCAACATGAATTGCTGCAACCGATGCAATGTGAGTATTATTTTCTTTATTAAAGTCATCGAGATACGGTTTGTGCTGGAAATAGTTTGCAAGAACTGTACCGTCTTCAACAACATTATTAGGAACAACATAGTCGTTGTATTCGTTAACTTCAAGAGTTATATTCTTTTCCATAAGAATGTCTTTTGCAACAGCCAAAATTTCAGCGTGAGGTGTTGGAGATGCAGCAACAGAAATTGTTTTGCCTGAAAGAGCAGCATAGTCAACAACAGATACAACTGCACCGTTGTATTTAGATGTAATAAAGTCGGCAACTTTTTTGCTTTCAAGAGCAGCAACAAGTGCTTTTACGAGCGGATCACTTTCATTACCTTCTTTAACCGCAACGATGTTTGCATATGCTGATGATGAACCTTCAAGTGCGAGAGCATCTTTAGAAGGTGTAAGACCTGCGGAAAGTGCATAATTTGAGTTTATAATTGCATAATCAACATCTTTAAGTACACTCGGCAACTGTGCTGCTTCTGCCTCTGTGAATTCAATATTATATGGGTTTTCGGCAATATCAAGAATCGTTGCTGTAATTCCTGCACCGTCTTTAAGTTTTATGTAACCTAAGTCCTGCAAAAGCAAAAGTGCTCTTGCTTCGTTTGTTGTATCATTCGGAACGGCAATCTTAATTGCACTGCTTTTTGAACCGCAGGCAGCCAAAGAAACGACAAGTGTAATTGCTAACGCAAGTGATAAAATTTTCAGAGTTAACTTTTTCATAATTATAAACATCCTTTCAAATTGATTAAATTTTGATAAAACTGATTAACTTCATTTCGGAAAACTACACATTCGACCGAAACGAAAATTTGCTCTTAAGAGCCTTTCAAAATAAAATCTCATAAAACTACCTCCATATATAAAAAAATCGGAAAGCCTTAAAAAGTTTCCCGAAATATATGTGTAAAATATTAACAATAACTGCTACAAATATGACGGGATACAGGCACAATAAACAAACCAAACATATCTCTGTACATTCGGCAAATGTTGTTTAAAACAAAATTGTTCACGATAGTGCCACCCTTTCTCTGTAACTTTTTATTAGCGTAAGTATAGCACAATTTACCTACTCTGTCAATAGGTAAATTGAAATTTATGATATATTTGTTAAAAATCTTAATTGTTTTAGGCAAATGAACCTATTATAATTACACTTTTAAAAATTATGCGTGGCAGCAAAAAAAATAAAAATTTTTCAAAAAGGTATTGACAAATTTCGCCATAAGGTTTATAATGCTCGCATAAGGCAAGGATGCCTGAGAGAATTTCTCTCGTGCATCCTTGTCTTTTTATTTTTTTATGAAAGGTTTGGTAGAAATGGTAACAGTACCGGAAATGTTCGGAAGCAATGTCTTTGATGACAGACAAATGAAAGCAAGACTTTCAGAGAAAGTTTACAACTCAATTAAAAAAACTATTGATGAGGGAAAGCAACTTGATATTTCACTTGCAAATGCTGTTGCCTCAGCAATGAAGGATTGGGCGGTTGAAAAGGGGGCTACTCATTACACCCATTGGTTTCAGCCTATGACAGGTGTTACAGCCGAAAAACATGACAGTTTTATTTCACCGGCACCCGATGGCGGTGTAATAATGGAATTTTCAGGAAAAGAGCTTATTAAGGGCGAACCGGACGCATCATCGTTTCCGTCAGGCGGCTTAAGGGCAACATTCGAAGCAAGAGGATATACAGCGTGGGATCCTACATCTTACGCATTCATAAAAGGTAAAACCCTTTGTATTCCGACTGCTTTTTGCTCATATACCGGCGAGGCACTTGATAAAAAGACTCCGCTTCTCCGATCGATGGCTGCACTTAACAAACAAGCCTTAAGAATTCTAAAATTATTTGGCAATGACAGTGTACATATGGTAAGGACTTCTGTTGGTCCGGAACAAGAATACTTCCTTGTTGATAAAGAAATGTTTGACAAAAGGCATGATCTTATTTACACAGGCAGAACTTTATTCGGTGCGAAACCTCCTAAGGGACAGGAGATGGACGATCATTACTTTGGTATAATCAAACCAAAGGTTGCTGCATTTATGAGTGATTTAAATGATGAACTTTGGAAACTTGGTATTTTAGCTAAAACCCAGCATAATGAAGTTGCACCTGCCCAACATGAACTTGCACCTATTTATTCTACAACAAATATAGCAACGGATCATAACCAACTTACTATGGAGATTATGCAAAAAGTAGCACTAAAGCACGGACTTGTGTGTTTGCTTCATGAAAAACCGTTTGCAGGAGTTAACGGAAGCGGAAAACATAATAACTGGTCTATCGCAACCGATACGGGCATTAATCTTTTAACACCCGGTGAGACGCCTTATGAAAACGCACAGTTTTTACTTTTCCTTGTCGCAGTTATTAAGGCAGTAGATGAATATCAGGATCTTCTTCGTATTTCAGTTGCTACTGCTGGAAATGACCATAGGTTGGGAGCAAATGAGGCACCGCCGGCAGTTATTTCAATATTCCTCGGAGAAGAACTTGAAGCAGTCTTGAAAGCAATTGAAAATGATTCGTCATATGAGGGAGAAAAGAAGTCAAAAATGAAACTCGGTGTTGATATTCTTCCTGAATTCAAAAAGGATACAACAGACAGAAACAGAACATCACCGTTTGCGTTTACAGGCAATAAATTCGAATTCAGAATGCTTGGCTCATCAAACAGTATTGCTTGTGCAAATATTATGCTCAATGCGGCTGTTGCTCAAAGTCTTGAAGAATTTGCAGATAAACTTGAAGGTCAAAAAGACTTTGAAGCAGCACTTCACCAATTAATTAAGGATACAATTAAAGAGCATAAGAGAATTATTTTCGGTGGTAACGGTTATGGTGAAGAATGGATGAAAGAGGCAGAAAAAAGAGGACTTTCAAACTATAAAACCACTGCAGACTGTATGCCGCATCTTCTTGATGAGAAAAATGCAAATATGTTAATCGGTCAGAAAGTATTTACAAAGGCTGAACTTGAATCAAGGTGTGAAATTATGCTTGAAAATTATGTAAAGGCCGTTAATATTGAGGCA
>CAKSDT010000005.1 GCA_934446135.1 uncultured Clostridia bacterium | reverse complement strand
GATATATACCGTACAATTACAAGTTGGACTGTTAAAAAAAAAACGGAGTGCGACGCACTCCGTTTTTTAGTTAAGAAATCCGTTTATAATTTGCTCTTCTGCTTCCTTTTCAGTAAGTCCGAGCGTCATAAGTTTTATTAATTGCTCGCCTGCAATTTTTCCTATTGCTGCTTCATGAATAAGACTCGCATCGACATTTGCTGCGGTAATTTCAGGCATTGCCGTAACTCTTGCATTATCCATTATAATTGCATCACACTCTGTATGACCGTTACATTTGTTTTTTCCAACCATATTGGAAGAAAAGACTTGAAGTGAATTACCTTTTGCTACTGAACGGGAAACGACATGTGTGCTTGAATTTTCGCCGTCAAGGCTAACTGAAAAATTGGTTTTGGCAATTTGAGAGCCGTGTGTCATAATCTTTTCGTGTATAACAAGAGTTGCACCGTCTCTTAAATCTGCTTTTGTTGTCCTTATCGTAGAATCAATACCCTTAATTTGTGCAGTTTCCATTTCCATATAACTATTTTCATCCATATTGACAACAGTTGTAGGGTTCATAATATTTCCCCCTTCACCGTCGCCCTCTCCGTAATGATTTTCAATATACTTTACCTTGGCATTTTTGGCTATATGAAAAGTATGAATACCGTCATGCTGAGATGTCTGATCGCCGCAGTTATGAATTCCGCATCCTGCAACTATTGTCACATCAGCCCCCTCGCCAACATAAAAATCATTGTATACAAGATCAGTAAGTCCGGATTCACTTATAATAACTGGAATATGAACACTCTCATTTATAGTATTGGGTTTTATTATAATATCAATACCCGGCTTGTCCTCTTTTGTAACAATATCTATATTCGCAGTTGTATTTCTTGAATCAAGTTTTCCATTTGCCCTTATGTTGTACGCCCCCTCCGGGACCTCATGAATACCGGCAATTTTTTCAAGAACATCTTTTTGTATTAAATCCATAACATTGTTCCTCCATCAAAGTTTTTCCGTAAGCGTCCTACAAACCGCAGAGCCTTTTAAAATTCCGGGAAGTATATTTTCTTTTTCCCCTTCTTTTACTACTTCTCCGTCTGCTATTACTATTATTCTATCGGCAATGTTTAAAATTCTTTCCTGATGCGAAATAATAATAAGAGAACCGTCATTTTTTTGACGCATTTTTTCAAAGACTTGAATTAGATTATTAAAACTCCAAAGGTCGATACCGGCTTCCGGTTCATCAAAAACTGAAAGTGGAGTATTTCTTGCAATTATCATTGCAATTTCTATTCTTTTAAGTTCGCCGCCCGAAAGTTTCTCATTAACTTCACGGTTAACATAATTTTTTGCACAAAGACCTACTTCCGACAAATATCCGCAAACTTCGGAAACAGTGAGCGGTTTTCCTGCCGCAAGAGTAACAAGATCACTTACTGTTATACCTTTAAATCTTACAGGCTGCTGAAATGCGTAACTTATGCCCTTTTTTGAGCGTTCAGTTATGGATAAATCTGTTATGTCCTCACCATTAAAGTATATTTCACCTGAAGTTGGTTTATAAATTCCTGAAATGATTTTTGCGAGAGTTGATTTACCGCCGCCGTTAGGACCTGTAATAACTGCAAAGTGTTCATCTATTCTAAGGTTGATATCTTTAAGAATTTCTTTTTTCCCATTTTCGTCATCAACCATATAGTTTATGTTTTTAAGTTCCAGCATATATATTCTGCCTCCTCAAGCATATTATCTGCTACAATCGATAATTTTAACATAATTATCTAAAATTGTCAATTAATAGGGAAATATAACCATTAAACGGTTATAGTATGTGATTTTATTATAATTTTTATTATAAAAAAGGATTTGCATAATGCAAACCCTTAAATTTACAGCACTTTATTCAAAAAGTCTTTAGTTCTTTGGTTCTGTGGATTTCCAAACACTTCTCCCGGTGTTCCTTCCTCGACAACAACACCCTCGTCAATAAATAGCACTCTATCGGCTACTTCACGGGCAAATCCCATCTCGTGAGTCACTACAACCATCGTCATACCGTCTCTTGCAAGTCCCTTCATAACATTTAAAACTTCCCCGACCATTTCAGGATCAAGTGCCGATGTAGGCTCATCAAAAAGTAATATATCCGGGTTCATACAAAGGGCTCTTGCTATTGCAACTCTTTGTTTCTGACCTCCCGAAAGTTGTGATGGAAATGCCTCTGCCTTTTCGGTTAGGCCAACCTTTTCAAGCATTTTAAGTGCATGAGTTCTTGCCTGCTCTTTAGTTTCCTTTTTAAGGTTAACAGGTGCAAGTGTCATATTCTGAATAACATTTAAATTATTAAAAAGATTAAAATGCTGAAAAACCATTCCCACATTTTCTCTTACTTTATTGATATTAACCTTTTTATCTGAAATATTATAACCGTCTACAATTATTTCACCCGAAGTTATATCTTCAAGTCTGTTCATACAACGGAGAAATGTTGACTTACCGCTTCCTGAAGGACCGATTATTACAACAACTTCGCCTTCATATATTTCAGTAGAAATATCCTTTAAAACATCATTATGGCCAAAACTTTTACTCAAGTTTTTAACACTGATTTTAATATTATTCTCTTTCACCACGGCTCAGTCTCCTTTCAAGATTCTTTGCAAGAATTGACAAAAGCGTAATAACCACAAGATACATTACTGCAACTATAGTCCATACCTGAAAAGATTTAAATGTAATTGCAATAACATTCTGAGCCTTATTAACAAGTTCCGGAAATCCGATAATTGAAAGTATTGATGTGTCTTTTAAAGTTATTATAAACTGATTAACAATACTTGGTATCATATTTTTGACAGCCTGAGGGAGCACAACTTTCTGCATAGAACGCCAGTAAGGAAGTCCCAAACTTCTTGCTGCCTCCATCTGACCCTTATCAATTGCCTGTATTCCCGCACGGATAATTTCGGACATATATGCACCGCAGTTTAATGAGAGACAAATTGTTCCCGCTTGGAGTGCAGAAAAAGTTGTATTTAAACCGAGCATTTTCAGGCCGTACGGAAGTCCGTAGAAAACATAGAATGCCAAAACTATCATCGGGACTCCTCTTATGATATTCACATATATAATCGAAACCCAATTACACACTTTATTGTTTAATACACTTAGCAGTCCAAAAACTATTCCCAAGACGCATCCGAAAGCGAGACCTAAAAGTGCAAGAAGCAAGGTCTGCTCCATAGCCGCAAGTAATAGTGAACCGTATGAAAAAAGAATCTGGTTCATAAATTTCTCCTATTTACATTTCACAAGGACATTGGATAAAATATCCAATGCCCTCTTAAAGTTTTTCTTAAATTATCGTCAACTCTTGATTAACCAAGGTATTTGGCAATAATTTCATCATACTTACCGTTTGCTTTAATGTTTTCAAGTCCTTTGTTAAAAGCATCAAGAAGAGGCTGATTGTCAGCATTAAATATTGCCATACCATACTGAGCCGGTTCATTTTCTGTACCATCGATATATTTCATATTAAGTTCGCCGATTTTGATGTTATATTTAAGAATCGGTGTATCATCAAAGCAAGCAACAACCTGACCGCCCGTAACTGCCTGATACATATCGGGTGAAGTTGAGAATGTTACAACTTCAAAACCGTATTTATCTTTGATGCTTTCTGCATATGTATTACTCATAGTACCGTTTTTAACTGCAACTTTTTTACCTTTAAGGTCTTCAAAACCTTTGATATCGGAATTCTTTTCAACAGCCATGCCCTGTGTTGCATCATAATATCCGTCTGAGAAAATCCAGCCTGAATTTTTTCTTTCATCCGTGATTGATGCACCGGCAATCATACCGTCTGCCTGGCCTGCCTGACATGCAGCAATAGCAGCATCCCAGCCAACATATTGGATTTCATATTCAAAGCCCTGGTCATCTGCAATAGCCTTCAAAACATCCATATCAATACCAACAATGTTTCCGTCAGCATCCTGGAATTCGAAAGGACTAAAACCTTTATCTGTAGCAATCACCCATTTTTTTGCACCGTCACCTGCAGCATTATCTTTTTTACCGCAAGATGCAAAACAAAGGCAGAGTGAAAGTGCAAGCACTAAACATAATACCTTTTTCATAAAAAATTACCTCCGTAACAATTATTTACTGTAAAAGTATACCATAGATATATATGTTTGTCAATAAAATATAATTCGCATATGAATTGATAATTATAAAAAATTTCATTTTAGCGTAAATATTGCCTGCTAAAAGCCGGAATTTGCATTAAATACGTTCTGAATTCATCATAAGTTTAATTCTGTTTTCCTGATTTACCTTTGATGCACTTGCATCATAGTCAACCGAAACAATATTTACATCAGGATAATGCTCCTTGATATTTTTTATCATTCCTTTACCTACTATATGGTTTGGCAGACAGCCAAAAGGTTGAGCACAAACAATATTTTTTACTCCCTTTTCGATAAGTTCAAGAATTTCCGCTGTGAGAAGCCACCCCTCTCCCATTTTAACACCTATACCTATATAGCCTCTTATAAGTTTTTTGGTGTCGTCGAAATATGTAGGTGCTTCAAAGCGGCTGTTTTCATTTATAAGATTGATTACATCCTTCTGCTTCTTAAGAAGTGCTCTGTATAAAATGTTTGAGAAAAAGGCCTTAATCCTGCCTATCCCGTAAAGTTTATAGTCTGCAACTGCATTATAGATGCAATACATACAAAAATCAAAAAGTCCGCCCATCACAACTTCACAATCATTGTCCATAAGAAATTTTTCAAGTTCGTTATTGCCAAGAGAAGAAAATTTAACATATATTTCCCCCACAACTCCAACCCTTTTAACTTTCTTTTCGGATTTTGGAATATTTTCAAAGGCATCAATCACTTTTAGATAAATGTCTTTAATTTCCTTGTACTTAAAGTTTTTGTCACACAAAACAGGTTTTATTTCTTCGATAAGTTTTCTTGTAACTTCATCTGTCACTTTCTCTGTTTGATAAGGAAGCGTCTGATTTCTGAGTGTCATAATAAGATCGCCTATCAAAACACCGTAAAGCATACCCTTTATCATCGGCAAATTGAGTTTAAGCGATTGTCCGTCAAGTCCGCCCGGATTTAAAGATATAACGGGAATATAGCCGTATCCTGCATTTGAAAGTGCCTTTCTTAAAAGCGAAATGTAGTTAGATGCACGGCATCCCCCGCCTGTCTGCGTTATCATAAGAGCAATTTTATGAGTATCATAATTTCCGTGTTCTATGGCATATAAGAGTTGTCCTATTACAACCTGTGCGGGATAACAAATATCATTATGAACATATTTCAGTCCGTACTCCCTAATCTCAGGATCACAGTTTGTAAGCTGTTCAACTTTATAGCCGTATTTTTTTAAAACAGATATTATAAGTTCAAAGTGAATAGGAAGCATAGTGGGAACAAGGATAGTATAATCATTTTTCATACTTTCATCAAAAACTGCGTAATCCATTATTATTCTCCCCTTTCTTCAATTGCTGCCTTTAAACTTCTGAGCCTTATCTTAACAGCACCTAGATTATCAATTTCATCAATTTTTATTTGTGTATAAATTTTTCCGCTTTTTTCCAGAATAGCCCTAACTTCGTCCGTTGTTATCGCATCTATTCCACATCCGAATGACACGAGTTGAACAAGTTCGGTATCCTCATGCAAAGCGGCGTATCTTGCTGCATTATAAAGTCTTGAATGGTAGGTCCACTGGTTTAAAACATTAAGTTTTCCCCGTCCCTGTTCCGGCAACAAACTGTCTTCACTTACTACAACAAAGTCAAGACTTGTGATAAGTTTGTCTATCATATGACTGATTTCCGGATCTATGTGATACGGTCTTCCGGCAAGGATTATTATTCTCTTTCCGTTGGCTCTGGCATATTCCATTGCCTCGCTGCCTTTTTTTCTTATATCTTCCCTTGAAGTATGATATGCCTCATAGGCTTTGTCTACCGCCGAAAGAACTTCCTAAAACGAAACATCTTTTATGTGTGCTCTGACAAGTTTTAAAATTCCCGATGCAAATTCTTTTCTGTCGTTTATATTTAAATAAGGCGAAAACAGTCTTATTATATTAAGTTTCTTAACATTTGCCTTTAAAAGTTCAGAATAATATGCAACAACGGGACAATTATAATGATTATCTCCTGATTTTTCATCGACATTGTAGGTAAGACACGGATAAAATATTGAATCAACGCCCTTACCTATAAGTTCCTCAATATGCCCGTGCATAAGTTTTGCGGGATAAAAAACTGTATCCGAAGTAATTGTATGCTGACCCAAAGCATATGTTTTATGTGTTGAAAAATCTGAAAAAACGACATTTATACCGAGTTCCGAAAAAAGTTTATGCCAAAGAGGTGCAAGTTCAAATGTTGAAAGTGCCATAGGTATTCCGATCGTATATCCGTATCCTATTCCTTTAAGCATAGCAAGTTTTTCTCTCTTGTATATATATAAATCCGGCAACTGTCTTTTTACAAGACTTTTTCCTGCACCCTTTTCACATTTATTACCGGAAATAAATTTCTCACCGCTGCCAAATATATTAACAGTAAGATTGCAGTGGTTTTCACAACCGCCGCAAGTCACAGCATTAACATTATGCTTAAATTCTTTAAGACTTTCTTCAGAAATAAGTGTTGTTTCACCGTTTTTCAGCATTTTTGCATAAAGAGCCGCACCGTAAGCACCCATAAGCCCGGCAATTTCCGGTCTTATAACATTTCTTCCCAGTTCTTTTTCAAAACTTCTTAAAACTGCGTCATTTAAAAAAGTACCGCCCTGAACCACGATATTTTGTCCAAGTTCGTCGGGACTGTTTGCACGGATTACTTTATAAAGTGCGTTTTTTACAACACTCATTGAAAGTCCTGCCGAAATATCTTTTACATCAGCACCGTCCTTTTGTGCTTGTTTAACTGAAGAATTCATAAAAACTGTGCATCTTGAACCCAAATCAACCGGTGCTTTTCCCATTATGCCGAGTTTTGCAAACTTTTTAGCATCATAACCTGCAAGATTCGCAAAAGTTTCTATAAATGAACCGCACCCTGAAGAACAAGCCTCATTAAGCATTATACTATCTATAGCACCGTTTTTTATTTTAAAACATTTGATGTCTTGTCCGCCAATATCAAGTATAAAATCCACATCCGGTTTAAAATGTTTGGCAGCATAAAAATGTGCCATAGTTTCAACAATACCCGCATCAACACCAAAAGCGTGTTTTATAAGTTCTTCTCCGTATCCTGTAACTGCACTCTTTTTTATCTTTATTCTGTCTCCTGAAAGTTTATAAAGTTTTAAAAGTTCAGTTTTCACTATTTCTATTGGATTACCTTTATTGGAATTATAGTACTTATAAATAATTTCGTCATTTTCCGTTAAAAGCACTAATTTTGTTGTTGTACTTCCACAGTCAATGCCAAGGTACGCATTGCCTTCATATTCTTTTATGTCAAGTTCCGGAACAGACGCCTTTTTATGCCTGTTCTTAAACTCTTCATATTCCTCGCCCGACTCAAAAAGCGGCTTTGTTCTGCCTCTGCCTTCATTTTCAACAACCGCATTTTTTATTTGGTCTTTCAGTTCTGAAAGAATTGCGTCTTTGCCGTTTTTCATAGCATAAATAGCAGTTCCTATTGCAACAGAAACTAAGCCGTATTCCGGGAAATATGCGTTTTCATCACTTAGTCCCAAAGTCTCCATAAATCTGTTTCTCAATCCTCTGCAGTAATAAAGCGGGCCACCCAAGAACATAACTTTGCCTGTTATTTCATAACCCTGAACAAGTCCCGATATGGTCTGATTTACAACAGCCTGAAAAATACTTGCAGCAATATCCTCTTTTCTTGCACCCTGGTTGATAAGCGGCTGAATATCACTTTTTGCAAAAACACCGCACCTTGACGCAATAGGATAAATTTTCTCGTAACCAAGACTTAATTTATCAAGAGTATCCGTATCAACATTTAAAAGATTCGCCATCTGATCTATAAATGCACCTGTTCCGCCGGCACAGTTTCCGTTCATTCTTTCATCCGGAACCCCTCTGAAGAAAATAACTTTGGCATCTTCACCGCCGAGTTCTATAACAACATCAGTATCGGGAGCAAATGTTTTAACAGTTTCTCCCGTTGCTATAACTTCCTGAATGAACGGACAATCAACAGCATTCGAAAGTCCCATTCCGGCTGAACCGGAAATGGCAACCTTTACTTCCTCATTTTCATCCAAAACATCGGAAAGTTTCTCCACAAGTTGTAAAACTTTGTTTCTCACCTGTGATTGATGTCTTTCATAACAGGAATAAACAAGTTTACCGTTCTTAATGACCGCAAGTTTAACTGTAGTTGAACCCACATCTATTCCTACTGCGGTTTTATTGCTGTTTTGAAAATTAAGATTCATTTCATCACCTATCTTACACTAATCCGTTTATAAATTTTATTTCGATTTTGATCAACATATTCTTGACTAACATTAAAGTGTGAATAAACTTATATAAAATTATATCATACTTTTCGACAAATTCAAACAGATTTTTTTGGAATTGCATTAAGATTTCGTTAAAAAAAGACAGAACCTGTTGGTCCTGTCCTAAACTTTGTATACTTATAATACACTTTTCAAAAACTGTTGGGTTTTTTCATTTTTCGGATTTGAGAACAATTCCTCAGGTGTTCCTTCCTCAACAATCTTTCCGTCAGCCATAAAGATAACACGGTCGGCAACTTCACGGGCAAATCCCATTTCATGAGTCACAACAACCATGGTCATACCTTCTTTTGCAAGCGCTTTCATAACATTTAAAACTTCTCCGACCATTTCCGGGTCAAGTGCAGAAGTAGGTTCATCAAAAAGCATAACATCCGGATTCATCATAAGAGCCCTTACTATCGCAACACGTTGTTTCTGACCGCCCGAAAGTTGTGACGGATATGCGTTTGCCCTGTCTTTTAATCCGACTCTGTCTAAAAGTGCAAGTGCTTTCTTCTCAGCCTCATCTTTTTGCATTTTTAAAAGTTTCATAGGTGCAACTGTAAGATTCTTGATTATATCCATATGCGGGAAAAGGTTAAACTGCTGAAAAACCATTCCCATTTTCTGACGGTGAACATTAATATCCACTTTAGGATTTGTAATATCAACGCCTTCAAAGTACACCTCTCCGCTTGTCGCACTCTCAAGAAGATTGAGTGATCTCAGAAAAGTAGATTTACCTGAACCGGAAGGACCTATTACAACGACAACTTCACCTCTTTTTATTTCTGCACTGACATTTTCGAGAGCGTGAATCTCATCACCGTAAAATTTGCATAAATCCTTAGTTTTAATGATAACATTATTATCGTTCACTGTTTCTGAGCCTCCTTTCAAGTATAGACAAGAGTTTGGTAAGCCCGATTACCACAACAAGGTAAACGATTGCCACCAAAAGTATCGGGTTAATCTGATCGTATGTAGTATTCTTTATTTGGTTTCCCGCTTTGGTAAGATCAACTACCGCAACATACCCCGCAACAGATGTTTCTTTCAAAAGAGCAATCATTTCATTTCCTATTGCAGGAAGGATATTTTTGAATGCCTGGGGCAATATAATAAGCCACATTGTCTGGAGATTTGAAAAACCAAGCGATCTGCCGGCTTCCATCTGTCCGGCATCTACCGCCATTATACCTGATCTGATTGTTTCCGCAACATAAGCACCTGAATTGATACCGAATGTTATAACCGCAACCCAGGTACCGTCTTTGGCTGAAACAAATATAATAAAGAATGATATAAGAAGTTGAACAACTACAGGTGTACCTCTTATTACCGTAAGATAAATATTGCAGATTACATCAAGGATTTCAAGAACAATGTTGTTTTTATCCTGTGCTGCAAAAACTTTTATCATAGCAACTATCGTACCTATTATTACACCCAAGACAAGTGCACCGACAGTTATTATTATAGTTTTCTCAAAACCGTCGATAAGGGTTTTATACCTGTCGCCAACAATAAAAGTATTATAGAGTTGTTCGACCCAATTGTTAAACCATGTCATAATTTTAACCTTTCCCTATACGCAAAAACATAAGATTCAGAGAACACCTATCCCGTTCTGAAATCTTATGTCTCCATAGCGTAAGTTTATTCTATGTTTATTTATTATTCAGCATCGTAAGGAAGTTCGTATTTTGCAAAAATTTCTGCAACTTTTCCTTCATCTTTCAACTGTTTAAGAGCATCGTTAACCTGTTTTGTAAATTCATCATTGCCTTTTTTGATAGCAATAGCGTAATTTTCCTGAGTTAATGCTTCATCAAGAACTTTTGTTGCTCCGTTTTTCTTGTCAGAAAGTGCCTGTGCAACAGCGTCATCAATTACAACTGCGTCAACTTTTCCTGCTGTCAAAGCAGACACTGCCTCTGCACCTGTTTTAAATGACTGAACAGAATAGTTGTTATCCAAAAGATACTGTTCGCCTGTTGTTCCTTCCTGGCAGGAAATTGTTTTTCCTTCAAGGTCTTTTGCTGCCTTTATTGTACTGTCGGAAGTTACAATAATTGCCTGTGATGCTTTATAATAATCATCTGAAAAATTCATATTTGCTTTTCTTTCATCATTTGCAGTGATACCTGCGATAGCCATATCATATTTACCTGTTGCCGCACCTGTTAAAGCGGCGTCAAAGTCAATATTTGTTACTTCAATTGTTTTTCCGAGTTTTTCAGCAATTGCTTCTGCAATTTCGATATCAGCACCTACTACTTTATCTCCGTCCAAGTATTCAAACGGCGGGAATTCCGCATTAGTTGCTACTGTTATAACTCCACCTGTCTGAGTGTTTGAATCTTCCTTGGCGTCTTTACTGCCGCAAGCGGTAAATACACCGGCAACCATAAGTACTGCAAGAATAAGTGATATTAATTTTTTCATTTTTTTCTCCTCCAAAAATTATTTAATTTTGATTACAATGAGAGTATAACATCACTTTTTATATTTGTCAAGAACTTTTTTGCAAAATTATGCGAAAAAAATTAATTTTTTTGCATAGAAATAATAAAAAACACTTATTTTGTGAGTATTTTTACAATTTTAGCGATGTATAATTTGTGTATATCATCGTTCGGATACATCTTTTTTGCAGTGCTTTCATCTTTAAAACACTCTCTTTTCAAATCCTGTGCATACATTTTTTCGCAAAAAATTACAAGTTTAGATTCATTAAAATAATAATATCCGTTTTCTTCACAGACAGTAAGTTTTGTTTTTAAAACCTTATCTTCATCCCTTCCCGACACTTTTCCGCAATATGCCACAGTTTTTTCATTTCCTGCTTCAAGAAAGCACAAAGTATATTTGTCAGTATTTTCTATAATGCTATAACTGTATCTTGACGGTCTTATTACCGCATATGAAACATCCTGACCCCACAACTCGCCAAAACCGCCCCAACTTGCTGTCATCATATTTACCTTATTACCATCATGCAAAGTAATCAGCATATTATCTTTTTTTAAAAGACTAATTAAATTTTCACTTATTTCCGTACTTTTTATTTCTTTAAACCTATTCATTTTGCAACATCTCCTTAAAAAATTTTTTTATAAAGTTATGTAAACCTAAAATATTTTACTTGCAACTCTCATTTTCCTCATTATAATGCAGACAAGCCGTTATTATCATTTTATCCACGCAAACGTAACATTAAAGTGTGGATAACGGGGATAACTTCGTGGATAACCTTTAAAATATGCCGTTTTGGGCGTGGATAACTTTTTTATGGAAATTATTGGTTTTAGAAGTTATGTAAACCCGTTATAATGGGAAAAACTTACCATTGCAAGCAAAAACAGGTTTCTTCCTATATATTATGCACAATTTTTTATTAAATTCTTAAAAAAGTAAACGGTCGGAAAACCGACCGTTAAAACTCTTTATTTATTTCTTAAAAATGCCGGTATATCATAGTCATCATCAACAGAGCCAACACTCTTGTGTTCAACCGCCGGCGAAGTTTTCTGCTCATCTCTTATTTGGTCAAAAATTGAACCCTTTGATTCTGAAGAATCCTTTGTATCCTCTGACGGCATACTTGTTGTTCCGATAACATCCATTATAGAACGGGGTTTTGTATCAAAGCCTGTAGCAATAACCGTAATCTTAATCTGGTCGTCAAGACTTTCATCAATAGTTGCACCGAATATAATGTTGGCACCGGGGTCAACATATTGCTGAATAAGTTCTGCAGCTTGTCTTACTTCTAAAATACCAAGGTTTGCACCGCATATATTAAGAAGAACTCCCTTTGCACCGTCAATAGTGGTTTCAAGGATAGGACTCTTGATTGCGGCAAGTGCAGCATCTTCCGCTCTGTTTTCTCCTGATGCGGTTCCGATACCCATATGTGCATAACCCGAATTTTTCATTATTGTCTTAACATCGGCAAAATCAAGATTAATAAAGCCTTGTCCCACAATAATATCCGAAATACTCTGGACGCCTTGCTTGAGTACATCATTTGCCATCGCAAATGCGTCTGTTAAAAGAGTTCCTTTTTGTGCAATATCAAAAAGTTTATCGTTAGGTATTGTAATTAAAGTGTCTACTCCTTCTTTTAAAACTTCAATTCCGTTGACTGCATTAGATGCTCTTAATTTACCCTCAAAAGTAAATGGTTTGGTTACAACCCCAACAGTTAATATACCAAGTTCTTTTGCAATCTTTGCGACAACCGGAGCAGAACCTGTTCCCGTTCCGCCGCCCATTCCTGCGGTAACAAAAACCATATCCGCACCTTTAAGAGCATTTGCGATTTCATCTTCGCTTTCTTCAGCCGCTTTTCTTCCTATCTCAGGATCTGCACCGGCACCCAATCCTTTAGTAAGTTTTTCGCCAATCTGAATTTTAACATCAGCGTCAGATGACAAAAGTGCTTGAGCATCAGTATTTATTGCAATAAATTCAACACCTTTTAAGCCTGCTCTCACCATTGTATTAACAGCATTATTTCCGCCGCCGCCGCAGCCGACTACTTTAATCTGAGTTACATTCAAATCGTTAACAATTACATCAATTGCCATTTTTATCCTCCTAACCTAACCAATATATAGTTATTATTTATTATATTACAAATTTACTAAAATGTAAATATATTTTTTAAATTATTCACTCGGTGTAAAAAGTGCCTGTCCAACAGTGGAAAGATCAATGGTTCCCTCTTCCGAAGGAGCAAGTTCTTCTATTGTGGATTTAAGCATGGTGAGTTTATAGTCTGTTCTGTAATCTTCACCCATTACAACCTTCTTATTTCCGTCAAACATAAAAGTTAAATTTTTGCTGTCTTTTATATTGATTTCAGAAACCCTGTCAAACATATCAAGACTCTGAAATTCACTAACAAGTTTTCTCATTGCTTCAATGTTTAATTCATATTTTTTATCAATATAATCCCCTGCTTTAAGTTTATCGATCTTAATTCCGGCAATTTCAGGAAGCGACTGTGGAATATAGTCTATAAATTCTAAAATTCTTCCTTCATTGTCAATAAGGCAACTGCCTGTCCCGCTTTTTATAAATCCTATCGGTTTTCTTTCGGTGATTTTAACTGTTATATCTTTTTTTATAATATTTCTCGAAATATGAACATCTTTAACATATGAAATGGCTTTTACGCTTTCCTTAGTTTTCTTTATATTTATCTTAAAAATATTACTTCCTTTTTGTATCCCGGATTTTGTTATTATAGATTCTTTTGATACCATATTATAACCATCGACATAAATCGTTTTTATATTAAAAAAAGGAGAAAGAAGAAATGCTGCAATAGCGGCAAAGACAAGAATGGCACACACCATTTTGAATCTGTTTCTCCTTTTTTTTTCTTTCTTTCCGGCATTTAAATTAATTATTTTATTATCTGTCTTCAAACTGTTATTTTCAATTTTTTTCATCCGGCAATACAACCTCTCTCGCCTTTCCTCCAAGCATATTAATATCTCTTATTATATCCTCGTATCCTCTTTTTATAAACTCTGTGCCAAAAACCTCTGTTGTCCCGCTGCTTAAAAGTCCCATAACTACCAGTGCCGCACCTCCACGCAGTTCTCTTGCGTAGACTTTTGCACCCCTTAAATTATCTGTCCCTGTGATTTTAGCACCGAATCCGCCCTTTGTGCAATCAGCAGCAAACTTTAAAAAACTTTCAATATATTCAAATCTGTCAGGAAATACTTTGTCACTTATTACTCCCGTTCCATTGCTTACCGTGCAGGCTGCCGCAAAAAACGGCTGAGCATCTGTAGGAAACCCCGGATAAACATCTGCATCAATTTTAATACCCTTAGGAACAGAATCCATTTTTAAAATAAGTCTCTTATTTTCCTGTCTCAAATCGGCTCCCATTTTTTCGGCTGTTTCAAGATCTTTTGAAAGATTTGAACATCTTACATTATTGAAAACCGCCTCTCCTCCGGCACCGACAACAGAAAAAACATATGTGCTTAATACAATTCTGTCAGATATAACAGTGTGCTCTGCATTACCAAGATTTTTATTTCCTATTATCCTAACTCTGCTTGTACCTGCTCCATAGATTTTGGCACCCATAGTATTTAAAATGTTAGCCAAATCTTCTATTTCAGGTTCCCTTGCGGCATTTTCTATGTATATATCGCAATCAGAACCTGCACACAAAAGCATAACATTTTCTGTAACCCCAACACTGGGAAACGGCAGTACAAGATTGGTACACTTTAACTTTTTAAGCACTATCTCATATTCTTCTTCCGTTTCTTTTATGTCACCGCCCAAAATTTTAAAGGCATTAATGTGCATATCAATAGGTCTTGCACCTATATTACAACCACCGGGCTGCATAAGAATACATTTGCCAAACCTTGCAAGGATACTTCCGGCAAACATTACGGATGACCTCATTTTTTTCACAAGTGCTTTATCGGTTTTTTTATAATATGCGTCTTTTGAATTTACTGTAACGGTATTGCATTCTTTTGTCACCGTGCATCCCAGTTCTTCCAATATTTTTTCGGCAACGGACGCATCTTCAATGTCCGGGCAGTTATGAATAACTGTTTCCCCTTTATTAAGAAGCGTTGCCGCAAAAATCGGAAGCACCGCATTTTTAGCACCCTGTATATCAACTTCTCCGTCGAGTTTTCTCCGTCCCTGGACTCTATAACAGTTCATACACAAAGCCTCCACAATTTATCTTATGAAGACTGTTATTTTGTGTTACAATACTTTGAAACGCTGAGTATTACCCCAAGTCCTGCAAGCATAACCATAAGCGACGAGCCTCCGGCACTGAAAAACGGAAGCGGAATTCCTGTAGGCGGAATTGACGCTGTGACAACCGCAATATTTCCAAACGCTTCCACCGCAATAAGTGCCGTCATCCCGAGACAAAGAAGTGAGCCGTATTTATCCTGCGCCGTCATTGAAATTTTAAACCCTCTTACTACAAAGAACATAAAGAGAATTATCACGACAAGTGCACCTATAAACCCTGTTTCCTCACAAAGTACCGAAAAAACGAAATCATTTTGAGGTTCGGGAAGATACAAATACTTTTGTCTGCTTTGTCCCATACCTAATCCGAAAAGTCCGCCAGACCCTATTGCATAAAGAGATTGAACTGTTTGATATCCTGTTCCCAGCGGATCTTTAAACGGATCTAAAAAACTTGTTATCCTGTCAACCCTGTAATTTTCTTTAAATGCCATAAAAATTACAAGCGGCACTGCCGCAAATGCCGATACAACAAAGTATTTAATATCAGCCCCCGAAGCAAAAATCATAATTACAACAACTGCCGCTATTATAAGAAAACAACTAAAATGAGGCTGAAGTGCAAGAATTCCCGCAATAGGCACAAACAATAAAAAATATTTCAAAAAATCAAGATAATTGATTCCGAATCTTTTAAGTTTTGACATCTTTTCATGCGGCAGTATTTTTTTCTTCCAATCTTTTTTTTCCAATATTTCAGCCATCGAAATTATAATTGATATCTTTGCAAGTTCTGACGGCTGGAATGAAAATCCCGGGAATGAAATCCACCTTTTCGCACCGTTATATCCGCGCATAAAAAGTGTCATAACCATTAACACTAAAGTGACAATATACACTGCCTTTGAATATTTTTTAAAAATGTGATAGTCCAGTGAACCTACCCAAAACATAAGTACAATTCCTGCAGTGCCATACAATAATTGTTTTTTTAAGAATTCATAACTGTCTCCCATAAGATTTTTTGCAGATGGTGCAGAAGCACTGAAGCAAGTAAGTATTCCCACAAACAACAAAACGAATATTACTGCAATCAGCGGTTTATCAACTCTGTTTAATTTGTCCGCAAACACTGTTATCATATTATTAGACCTGCGATATCTTCTTTTCAACAGTTGTTTCCTCCCCAAATCATATTATCGCAAAAATCGATATAATGCAAAATACTGCAGTTACGGCAGAAAACATCATAACAATTTTGGTTTCTTTATATCCTGACATCTCAAAGTGATGATGTATAGGTGCCATCTTGAAAATTCGTTTTTTTGTCTTCTTGTACCACGCAACCTGGAGTATAACGGAAAATGCCTCAATTACATAAATAATTCCGACTACAACAAGAATCAACTCTATTTTAAGCAGTATTGCAAATATTGAAACCGCACCGCCCAAAAACAATGAACCGGTATCCCCCATAAACACTCTTGCAGGGTATTTGTTGAATGCCAAGAATGCAATTAAAGAGCCTAAAAGTGCGGATGCAAATATTGCAACCTCTTTGTTGTATTCTCCCGGCATCGCAATTACAGAGGCTGCAAAAACGAAGAAAAGACAAACTATTGATGTTACGGTTGCTGCAAGGCCGTCCAGCCCATCGGTTAAATTTACTGCATTTGTAAAACCGATCATAAACACAGATATAAAAATTACATAAAACCAACTAAAATCAAAAGTTATATTTGCAAACGGTATCCATATATAAGTATCAATATACCCCTTATTAATTGATATTACCAAAAAGGTTACGGTAACCACTATCTGCAGCACAAATTTCTGAATCTCATTAAGTCCCATATTTCTTTTAAGAACCACTTTTATAAAGTCGTCAATAAAACCTATAATTCCGTACAATGCTGCAAAAACTATACCCATTTTTACATGAGGCGATTTGCACATTACAAGTGATATTATTACTGTAACAAACAAAAATCCTACGCCGCCCATAGTTGGCGTTCCGCCTTTTTTGGAATGCCACGACGGTCCTATTTCCCTGATTGTCTGTCCGAACTTCAGTGCCTTAAGCATAGGGATTATTATTGGCATAAGTATCAAATTGATTACAAATGCCGCTATAAAAGCAATTAATATGGGAGTCTTCATCTTCTACTGTTCCTCACTTAAAATTCAATAATATGTTCAACGATTTCTTCAAATTTCATACCTCTTGATGCCTTCACCAAAACAACATCTCCTTTTTCAAGAAAACTGTCTGTAAAAGCATTGGCCTGTTCGTTTGTATCAAAAGACCTTATTTTTTTCTCATCAAAACCATTGTCTATTGCACCTTTTGCAATATTGCGGCTGCTTTTACCAACCGTTATAAGAAAATCCGCTTTATTTGCCACAACATACCCGCCAACTGTTTTGTGTGCCGTCTCTGAAAGATCCCCCATCTCGAGCATATCTCCCAAAATTGCAATTTTTCGTGCTTTGTGAGCAATTTGATTTAATATTTTAAGCCCTGCTTCAACAGACGAAGGACTTGCATTGTAACAATCATTTATAACAGTGATTCCTTTAAGTTCGATAATATTCTGTCTCATTTTACCCGGAACAAATTTTGAAAGTGCCTCTCTTGCATTTTCCAAAGAAACACCGTAATGAAGTCCCACCGCTATTGCAGCAAGAGCATTTTTAACATTGTGTTCCCCAAGAACCGGAATAACAAAATTGACCGTCTTTCCGTCCGCAGTGACATCAAACGAAGTTTTGTTTTCATTCAGATTTTTAATATTAAACCCATAGACATCGGAATTGCTGTTCGAAATTCCGTAATATACATACTTTTGTTTGATTTTATCCTTTAATGTGAGTAGCATATCATCATCACCGCTTAAAACAACAAATCCGTCCGGTTTTAAATTGTTGAGCATTTCCGACTTTGCCTTTAATATGTTTTCCCTTGAACCGAGTTTCTCTACATGGGAAAGTCCTATATTGGTATAAACGCCGCAATCCGGAGTAACCATTTTGGAAAGTCTGTCGATTTCCCCAAATCCTGACATTCCCATTTCAGTAACACCTATTTGATGTGTTTTATCAAGTTTAAATAATGTGAGCGGAAGTCCTATTTCATTATTAAAATTTCCCGCTGTACTTAAAACTTTATATTTGCTTGAAAGTACACAAGTAATCATATCTTTAGTAGTAGTTTTTCCTACGCTTCCTGTGATACCTATGAACGGAATATCGAATTTTTTTCTGTAATATGCCGCAATTTGCCCCAAAGCACGCTTGGTATCATCCACCAAAATCACATTTGTATCACATTTCATTTCTCTTGATACAATAACACCTTTTGCTCCGTTTTTTAAAGCACTGTCAACAAAATCATTGCCGTCAAAATTTTCACCCACAAGTGCTATAAAAAGTTTATTTTCAAGATTCGCCCTCGAATCTCTCTCAATATCGCAAAATGTATCATTCGGGTTTCCGGAAATTAACTTTCCGCCGGTTGCATCAATAACATCTTTTATTTTCATTTCAATCATTACTTTTTGCCCTCCATTTCATTTTTGATTTCAAAAAGTATTTCTCTCTCATCAAAATGAAAATTTTCTTTTCCTATGGTTTGATATGTTTCGTGTCCCTTTCCGGCAAGCACTATAACATCATCTTTTTTAGCATTTTTTACTGCATATTCTATAGCATCACGCCTGTTTTCGATAACTGTATAAGGTTTTGTTTTGTCTATTCCAACCATAATTTCATCTATAATAGCAGACGGTTTTTCTGTCCTCGGATTATCAGATGTAACAATTACAAAATCCGCAAGACTTGATGCAATTTTGCCCATAATCGGCCTTTTCTTATTATCCCTGTCACCGCCGCAGCCAAAAAGAATTATCACTCTTCCTTTTGCAAAACCTTTTACTGTTTTTAAAATGTTTTCAATTCCGTCAGGTGTATGTGCATAATCAATAAGAACTGTAAAATCATACCCTAGGTCTACTACTTCGGCTCTTCCCTTTACACCGTGTGCAATTTTAAGACCCTCTGCAATTTTATTTCGTTCAACTCCGAGAGCATCACAAATCAAAATCGCACCAAGTGCATTATAAACTGAAAATTTACCCGGAATTTTTAATTCATAATGCTGTCCCAAAGCATCAAAACTCACGCCTTTTTCAGTCATTTTAACATTATCAGCCTTAACATCCGATGATTTGTCAATAGAATATGTTGTCATGGGACAAGTTGCATTTTTAATCACATAACCCGCTCTCTCATCATCACCGTTTATTATTCCTTTTTTGCACATTTTAAACAATAATGTTTTTGCGGCAAGATAGTTTTCCATAGTTTTATGAAAATCAAGATGATCCTGCGTTATATTTGTAAAAAGTCCGATATCAAAATCACTGCCGTAAACCCTGTCTAAATAAAGTGCATGTGATGACACTTCCATAATAACGGTATCACGTGTTTCATCTGCCATACTTTTAAATATTTTCTGAAGTTCAAAACTGTCGGGCGTTGTTCTTGATGCAGGGAGAACCTTATTCCCTATCATATTCTGATTTGTGCCGATTAGCCCGACTTTATGACCCGCATTTTCAAGAATTGTTTTCACAAGATATGTTGTGGTTGTTTTCCCGTTAGTTCCGGTAACGCCTACAAGTTTAAACCTTTTGGACGGGTTTCCCCAATATCTTGCACATAAAAGTGCAAGAACCCTTCTTGTATCTTTTACTATAACAACGGGGCAATCCGCCTCAACACTGTGCATTGCAATTATCACGGCCGCACCTTTTTGACTGCTGTCTTTTGCATATTTATGTCCGTCAGTTTCATAACCTTCTATACAAACAAAAGCATCTCCGGGTTCAACTTTAAGAGAATTACTCTGTATGCGGTTTATTTCAATGTCCGCATTGCCTTCATATTCAATATCCTGCAACAGTTCTTTTAATATCATCGTTAGTTTTCCTTCTTATTCAAGATTTTCGTGCCTGAATTCAACATAAACTATTGAACCCTTTTGCACAACGGTACCCGCTTTGGGGTCTTGCTTTGCCGCAAATGCTGCACCTGTTCGGTCAACACCCGTGCCGGTTCCGTCTATTTTCATATTAAGCCCTTGACCTGTAATCCTTGTATTTGCCTGAATTACAGTTAAGTTGTAAACATCGGGAACCGTCACCATCTCAGGTTCTGTTTCTGATGTATAGGCTATTATATTTGATCCCTTTTTAAGTCTTGCATTGCTCGTAGGAATCTGTTTTATTATTTTCTGTCCGTCACCATAGATGCTTATTGTAAATCCTGCATCAGATGCTTTCTTGCGTGCCTGTTCGGGAGTTAAATCCAAAACTGTGGGAATGTTAATATCTTCCTCCATTTTTTCTTCTTCGTTTAACTTTCTGTCAACGTTCATATATGTTAAAACATTATCGAATATATTTCCCAAAACAGGTGCAGCAATTACACCGCCGTAGTACTGTCCGGCCTCAGGTTCGTCTATCATAACAAGTACTGCGATTCTCGGAGAATCTGCAGGGGCAAAACCAACCATCGATGCAATCTTTTTACCTGCACTTCTCGGTTGCTTTTCGCTTGTTCCTGTCTTGCCGGCAATTCTGAATCCTTTTACATACGCATTTTTACCACCGCCTACAGAAACAACCTGTTCAAGCATCGTCCTTAATGTTCTGCTCGTTTCTTCTGAAATCATCTGTCTTACAAATTCACCATCATATTTTTTGACAACATTTCCGTCAGAATCTGTAAGTTCTTTAACAAGATGCGGTTTCATCAACTTACCGCCGTTTGCAACTGCACTTACCGCTGTTATAAGTTGAATTGGGGTTACCTGAAAGCCCTGGCCAAATGAAGCCGTAGCATTTTCAACTGCCCCGAATTTGCTTTTTTCAAAAAATATTCCATTGGCTTCGCCCGGCAAATCAATTCCTGTAAGATCCCTGAATCCAAAACCTTTGACATATTTAAAAAATGTATCTGTTGAAATTCTTGAACCTATTTCCATAAATGCCGGGTTACACGAATTCTGAAGTGCCTGTGCAAATGTCTGAACACCGTGTCCCGATGAGTTGGAACATCTTATGTTTCTGTCTGCAACTTTCCTTACCCCCGAACAAGTGAATCTATCCGAAAGTTTAACAAGATTTTCTTCAAGTGCTATTGCCGATGTGAAGATTTTAAAAGTCGAACCCGGTTCATAAGAATCAACAACCGCTTTATTTCTCCACATCTTATTTCTTGCATTTGTAAGTTCAATATTATATTCTTTACTGCCCTCTTCGTATTGATTTATTTTTTCAAGATCGGCAGCATCAGTTACCATAAAAGGTTCATTCAGATTGTAGTCCGGTTTTGTTGCCATTGCAAGGATTTCGCCCGTCTTGACATCCATAACAATTGCAGCAACGCCGTTTTTCGCATCATTTGCAGCAAGAGCATTTTCGAGTTCCTGTTCAACATAATGCTGTATCACTTCATCTATTGTCAAGACAACATTCAATCCGTCTTGCGAATTATAATACTTCTCATATTTATAAGGCATATCGCTTCCCGCTGCATTTTTTGCAGCAATTACTCTGCCGGGTACACCCTTTAAATATTTATCATACTGAAGTTCAATTCCTGCCAATCCTTGGTTATCGCTTCCTGTAAAACCTATAATGTGAGACGCAAAATTGTTATACGGATAATATCTTTTTGAATCCTCACTAAGATAAACCCCTTTCAACTTGCCTTCCGCCTTAAGTGACTTAATTTTTGATGCCTGTTCTGATGGAATTCTCTTTTTAAGTTCTTCGTATGCAGTCTTTGCGGTGACCTTTTTATAAACCGTTTCATAATCCATTTCGAGTATTTCAGAAAGATATTTTGCAGTTTGTTCCTTATACTCTGCCGTCTTACTCTTATCCGAACTTTTAATTTCCCCCGGATTAAGAGTAACCGTTTCAGCAGTTGCACTTACTGCAAGTGCCTTTAGATTCCTGTCGTAAATCGTCCCTCTTTTTGAGTTGATTTTAACATCTCTTGTCTGTTGCTCTATCGCACCCTTTTGAAGTTCTGAGCCTTTAACAAACTGCCAATAGCCCAGCCTCAATAACAGTGCTACCGATACAAAAGCCAATATAAGTATAATTGCTCTTATCCTTAGTTTGGTGGTTTTACCGGTTTTCATTTATCTTACTTCCTCCACAAATATAAAGTGCAAAAGAGGATTTTATCCTACAGATAAATCCTCTTGATAAGTGTCAATTCCAACTTGTTAATTTCTTTGTAATTATAGTATTATAACATCAGTACAAATATTCCATCACAAAAGAGGCTGCCTTTTTTACGCCTTTTATAAATCCGTTTTCCTTTTTCTGTGTTTTTACACTCCTGTTACTCATATCTAAAGTTATCTGCACCACCTGGTTATCATCAGGCTTTCTCATTCCGAGTTTTTCTTTTGCGGTTTTTTCTACCACTCCCAAATCCGTGGTAGACTCGAGATAAACGCCTAGTTGCTGATTTTCGGCATTCAATGAAACTAACTCTTTCTGAAGACTTTCATTTTTTGCATTCATATCGCTTATAACCGTATATCTTATCAGAACTGTAAATACCATCACGCCCAAAATAAGCATAAGCATTCTTGTTGTTGTTTTTTCCGTTTTTAGATACCTTGATTTCTTTTTTTTCTTCTTGTATATTTTTAGTTGTCTTTGATTTTCTTCAGGCAAAGTATAAGCGTCAAAAGTATACGCTCTCTCCGGCGGCATCTCATTCACCTCTTATTAACGCAATTTTTATATAATTCTAAGTTTCGCACATTCCGCCCTCTTGTTGACGGAAAGTTCCTCTTCCGATGCTGTAATCGGCTTTCTTACACTACATTTACCTCTCGGTGTATTATTGCATACACAAACAGGAAAATTGGGAGGACACACGCATCCCCGGCAAAGATCGAAAAATGTTGTTTTTACTATCCGGTCTTCAAGCGAGTGAAATGTTATCACTGCCAGTCTTCCTCCCGGTTTTAAAACATCAAAAAAATCCTCAACTGATTTTCTTAAAACACCGAGTTCATTGTTTACTTCAATTCTTATCGCCTGAAAAACCCTTTTTGCCGGATGTCCGCCCTCACGCCTTCTTGCAGCAGGTATCCCCGCTTTTATAATTTCAACAAGTTCAAAAGTGGTTTCTACAGGTTTTGTCTTTTTATAATCGTCTATTTTATTTGCAATTCTCATTGCAAATTTTTCTTCTCCGTATGATGAAAAAATTTTAGCAAGTTCATACTTTGAATATTTGTTTACAACATCATACGCCGTAAGTTTCTGACTTTGATCCATTCTCATATCAAGCGGTGCATCGGTATTATAAGAAAAGCCTCTGTCACCGTTATCGAGTTGATATGAGGAAACCCCGAGGTCCAGAATTGCCCCATCCAGGTTTTCTATTCCGTACTCTTTAACAATGTTTTTGATGTCACAGTAATTTCCCCAATGATAAATTACTCTGTCACCGAATTCACTAAGATTTTGTTTTGCTGCCGAAATGGCTTCTCTGTCCCTGTCTATCCCTAACAAGCGAACATTTTTGCCTATTTCGAGTATCCGGCGTGAATGACCACCCCCGCCTAAAGTGCCGTCTGCATAAATCCCACCGTCTTTAACAGACAAAGCATCAATACTTTCATCCAGCATAACCGAAATGTGTTTAAATTCCATAATCAAAGTCCAAATGACGCCATAACATCAGCCAGGTCATCTATCGAACAACCTTCTGCAGACTGATAATTTTCCCAAGCGTCCCTATCCCAGAATTCTATGTAAGTGGACTGCCCTATTATTGTCACATCTTTGGTAAGAGAGGCGTATTCCCTTAATTTTGATGAAATAAGAATTCTTCCCTGTTTGTCAATTTCACATTCAACACAGTTGGCACCGATTGCACGCTTTAACTTTCTTGCATCGGCATTGCTGTCCGGAAGAACTTTCAGACTCTCCATATACTTATTCCACTCTTCAAAACCGTACCCTCTCAAGCACTTGTCAAATCCTATGGTTACATAGAAGTGACTTCCGATATCTTCACGGAATTTTGCAGGCATAATAATTCTGCCTTTTGCGTCTACAGAATGGTTATATTCTCCCATAAGCATTATGCCTCACCTCTCCTTTCCGATATCTTACGAGTAAAAAGATAAATTTGCAGAAATTAAATCCTGTTTATCACCACTTTACTCCATTTCGTGACATTTCACTCCACTTCACATATATAATAATCCATTTTTATAAAAATTTCAATACTTTTTTGAAATTTTTTTCGTTTTTTTATTTTCAATCTCTAAAAACTCCTTCAAACGGGAATAGTTTCTGTATGTGAAGCATAAAATTCTTCTTATATATAACAATTTTTTCAAAAATATCTTTATTAAATTGAAAATATATGTTATACTGAAATGAGAAGATTTTTATGGGAGGGTTAAAATAATGACAAAAATTTTATTTGCGACATCTGAGGTTTATCCTTTTATTAAGACAGGCGGTCTTGGTGATGTTGCCTATGCACTTCCGAAAGAACTTAACAATAAAGGCTGCGAAACAAGAGTAATATGCCCGTTATATCAGGACATCCCCTACGCATTTAGAGAAAAAATGGAGAAAATTGCTGAGTTTACAGTTCCTGTTGGCTGGAGAAACCAGTACTGCGGAATATTAAAATGCACTCTCGGAAACACAGTATTTTATTTTATTGACAATGAATTTTATTTCAAACGCGGCGGAGCCTATGGATATTATGATGACGGAGAACGCTTTGCCTTTTTAAACAGAGCAATTTTAGAGTCCGTTTTTCATATCGATTATGACTTTGATATTTACCACTGCAATGACTGGCACACAGGTATGGTTCCTGTTTTAATGCGTCATTTTTATTCAGGAACAAAAGCATATAAAAAAGTGCTGTATTCTATTCATAATCTTAAGTTTCAGGGTATATTTCCTCAGCAAATGCTGACAGAAGTCCTGGGACTTGACAACGGATACTTCACAGATGACAAACTTAAATTTTATGATTGTATTTCATTTATGAAAGGCGGAATAGTATTTTCCGACTATGTAAACACTGTTAGTCCAACATACGCCGAAGAAATCCAAAATGACTTTTTTGGCGAAGGTTTAAACGGTGTTCTAAGCAAATATAATTATAAATTAAGAGGAATATTAAACGGGATTGACTATGATTTGTACGACCCGAAAACAGATCAGTCGATTGCTGCAAATTATAATGCTGTAAGAATTGAAAACAAAGTTAAAAATAAAACTGCACTTCAAAATACACTTGGACTTTACTGCGACGAAAATGTGCCATTGATAGGAATAGTTTCAAGACTTACTCCGCAAAAAGGATTTGACCTTGTTATTTCTATGATGGAACAAATCATGGAGGAAGGCGTTCAACTGGTAATTTTAGGTACAGGTGACAGAAAATATGAAGATGTGTTTAACTACTACAAATCAAGGTATCCTGAAAGGGTATCGGTAAACATCACATTTTCAGATGACCTTGCAAGGAAAATTTATGCGGGTTCGGATATGTTCCTTATGCCATCACTTTTTGAACCTTGCGGGCTGGGACAACTTATGGCTTTAAGATACGGTTCTATACCGATTGTGCGTGAAACAGGAGGTCTTAAAGACACCGTTACACCTTATAATGAATATGATAATACAGGAAACGGATTTTCGTTTACAAACTTTAACGCTCATGATATGATGAATTTAATAAGATATGCAGTAAGCGTTTACAGAAACAATCGAACTAACTGGAACAAACTGGTTCGCCGTGCGATGAAAGGAAAATTCAGTTGGGACAGTGCGGCAGAAAATTATATTGATATTTATAATCAGTTAATGCAATAATTTTTAAGCCTTATTTATAATAATTTCTTATATTTCGGGCGGAAAGGCGATAAGATGTTAAGTATAACAAAAGAACAAATTAAAGAAGATTTCAGAAAGAAACTTATAACAAGGTATGCTAAGGATGTGACACAGGCTCATCCTCTGCAGATTTATGAATCCCTGGGCAGAGTTGTAAGGGATTATATAACAGAATACTGGTATGAATCCAAACTTCAGTATAACCAGGATAATATCAAGCAAGTTCATTATTTTTCAATGGAATTTTTACTTGGAAAATTGCTCGACACTTCTCTTATCAATCTTGGCATCAAAGAAAAGTGCAAAGAGGCAATGGCGGATTTCGGAATCAAACTTGAAGATATTGAAGAAACGGAAATTGAACCGGGACTCGGAAACGGCGGTCTTGGAAGACTCGCAGCCTGCTTTCTTGATTCAATGAGTTCTGTCGGCATTCCGGCATACGGCCAGGGCATCAGATACAAATACGGTCTGTTTAAGCAAACCATCAAAGACGGCTATCAGGTAGAAGAAACCGATAACTGGCTTAAATATGAAAATATTTGGGAAATGCGTAGAGATGATGAGGCTGTTACTGTAAAATTCGGCGGTAATGTTGATGTTGATATTGACTCAAAAGGCGAAATTCAAGTCACTCATAAAGATTATGAAGAAGTTCTTGCTGTTCCCTACGATACTCCTATTGCAGGATATGATTGTAAAAATGTAAACACATTACGACTATGGAGTGCAAAAGTAATAGGTGAAGATGTAAACTTTTCGGATTTTTCACACGGTGAATATTTAAAAGCAGTAGAGAAAAAATATAATACTGAAATTATTTCAAATATTCTTTATCCCGATGACTCTACTCAATCCGGAAAAGAACTCCGCCTTAAACAAGAATATTTCTTTGTAAGTGCGGGTCTTCAGAGCATCGTTAAAAAACACAAAAAGTTAGGCTATTCAATGCTTAGATTCAACGAGTATCACAGCATTCACATCAATGATACGCACCCATCTCTTGCAGTTGCAGAACTTATGAGAATTTTAATTGATGAAGAAAATATTCCATGGGCAACTGCATGGGAAATCACAACAAAAACAATGGCTTATACTAACCATACAATTATGGCTGAGGCTCTTGAAAAAATCTCAATTCCTCTTATGAAATCACTTCTTCCCCGTATCTATATGATAATTGAAGAAATCAGCAGAAGATTTGATGAAAGAATTGTGGAAAAATACGGCAATGACTTTGACAAGCGTTCAAGAATGTCAATTCTTTGGGACGGCAAAGTAAGGATGGCAAATCTTGCAATAGTAGGTTCTCATTCTGTAAACGGCGTTGCAGCACTTCATACAGAAATACTTAAAAATCAGGAACTTAAAGACTTCAACGAATTCTATCCCGGAAAGTTTAACAATAAAACAAATGGTATTACACACAGAAGATGGATCATTTCTGCAAATCCTACATTGGCAGATTTGATTACAGAAGCAATAGGTGATAAGTGGATTAAAGACCCTGAAAGGCTGGAAGACTTAATGCCTTTTGCTGACGACCATCAGTTTAAAGAAGAATTCAGAAAAGTTAAACATAACAAAAAACTTGAATTCATTGATTTTGTTTCAAAGACATATAATATTAAACTTGAGTCGCACAGTCTTTACTCATCACAGGTTAAAAGACTTCACGCATACAAAAGACAAACACTCAACATTCTTTATATTATGTATCTTTATAACACACTTCTTGAAAACCCTGATATGGATTTCCAGCCAAGAACGTTTATTTTCGGAGCAAAAGCATTTTCGTCCTACAGCCTTGCAAAAAAAGTTATAAAACTTATCAATGCGGTTGCGGCAAAAGTAAATAATGATCCGAGAATTAACGGTAAATTGAAGGTTGTGTTTATTCCAAACTACAATGTAGATTTGGCTCAGAGGATTATTCCATCATCTGATGTAAGCCTTCAAATTTCCACCGCATCAAAAGAGGCTTCAGGAACAAGTAATATGAAATTTATGATGAACGGTGCAATAACGCTTGCAACAATGGACGGTGCAAATGTTGAAATTCACGAAGCTGTCGGCCCTGAAAACATCGTAACTTTCGGTCTTTCGAGTGATGAAGTTATAAATTACTACCAACACGGCGGATATCTTTCTTCTGACATTTACAACAATGACCCCCGTGTTAAAAAAGTTCTTGACCAGTTGAAAACAAACTTTTACACAGATGATTATACTCAGTTTGAGGAAATCTTTAATCATCTTGTTACTTGGAACGACGAATTCTTTGTTCTTAAAGATTTTGACGCCTATGTTAAAGCAAACGAAGAAATTGAAAGAAGATATAGAGATAAGGACGCTTGGTATCGTTCGGCAATTATAAACATTGCAAAATCCGGCAGATTCTCAAGCGATGTCACTATAAAGCAGTACGCAAAAGAAATATGGAATATTAATCCGTATTTTGTAAAATAGGTGATTTTATGATATATTTTAACTCATGGGACTCAGACTGCAAGGCACCGTTTGGTGCCTTGCAGTGCCATTGTTCTGTAAAATTTCATATAAAATGCGACGGTTTTTCTGACGGATATATTATTTTTAATGACGAGTATATAAAAATGACCCCCTCGGTTGATGGCTTCGTTGTCAGTAAGGCATTTGATGAACCGGGCATAATCTTTTACAATTTTATGCTAATCTCGGATAAAGGCATAAAGGTGTTCGTAAATAAAGATTTCGGCGGAACGGCTGCATATTCTCTTTATAAGGAAACAAGTTTTCAACTTACAGTTTACAGTTCCGGCTCTAAAACGCCAACCTGGTATAAGGAAGGAATTGCTTATCAGATTTTTCCTGACAGATTCTGCATCGGTGAATGGATTAACCGTGAAAAAGATAATGTTCACTATTATGATGACTGGTTTGAAACCCCAAAGTATATAAAACAAAATAATGAAATTAAAAAGTGGGATTTTTTCGGAGGTAATATTAGGGGAATTGTTGAAAAACTCCCCTACCTTAAGGAACTTAATATATCTGTTATATATTTAAATCCAATATTCGAGGCTAATTCAAACCACCGTTATAACACCGGAAATTATATGAAAATCGACCCAATTTTAGGAACAGAGGGCGATTTTGACTATCTTATTAAAAAAGCCGGAGAATACGGCATAAAAATCATTTTAGACGGTGTATTTAATCATACCGGTGCCGACAGTCTGTATTTCAATAAATTTGGTTCTTACCCTGATACGGGTGCTTATCAAAGCAAAGATTCAAAATATTACCCCTGGTTTTATTTTGACGAGTTTCCTGATAAATACCAAAGTTGGTGGGGCGTTATGGATCTGCCGAGGGTAAATTCCGATAATGAAGACTACAGAAAATTCATTATGGAGGGTCCTGTTAAGAAATGGACTCAAAAAGGTATAGGCGGTTGGCGTCTTGATGTTGCTGATGAACTTTCGGATGATTTTTTGGAATTGTTATATAAGAATGTAAAAAAAATAAATCCGGACTCCGTAATTATGGGCGAAGTTTGGGAAGACGCATCCAATAAAGTTTCATACGGAAAACTAAAAAGTTATTTTACAAACTCAGAACTTGATTCTGTAATGAATTATCCATTAAGGAACCTCTTAATCGATTATGTAAGTGGAAACATTACTGCATTTGAAATTGTTAATTCCCTGACATCTATTATGGAAAATTATCCCTACGAAAGATTTATGGGAAACTTCAATTTTTTAGGTACTCATGATGTTGAAAGAATTCTTACTGTCATTTCCGGATTTGATGAAAAAAATAAACTCAAAATCCTTTCTATACTCGTTATGTGCCTTTTTGTTTCTCCCGGTATTCCCTGTATTTATTACGGAGATGAGGCAGGACTTACAGGGGGCAAGGACCCTGATAACAGAAAAACATATCCTTGGGGCAGAGAAAACAAAGAGGTTTTTAAAATTTACAAGAACGCCTCAGACGAAAGAAACAAAAATAACTCCCTTAAATTAGGAAAAACAAAATATGTTAATTACGATAATGTGTTTGGTATAATTCGTTTCACTGATTTTGAAAAATCAATGCTTTTTGTAAATCCCGATAATTTTGAAACTTCCTTTTACTGTAAAGAACTGCAAAAAACAATAACACTTAAACCTTTTGGCTATTCTTTCATAAAATAAAAACGGTGCAAAAGCACCGTTTTTATTTTATGAAAGTTCAAACTTACCTGTATATAACTTATAATATCTTCCCTTTTCGGCAATTAGGTCGTTGTGATTTCCCCGTTCTATTATTTCACCGTTTTCTATAACCATTATAACATCGGAGTTTTTAACAGTTGAAAGTCTGTGTGCTATAACAAACACCGTTCTTCCTTTCATAAGTCCGTCCATACCCTTTTGGACTATTACCTCAGTCCTGGTATCAATAGAAGATGTGGCCTCATCAAGTATTAAAACGGGAGGATTTGCCACAGCAGCCCTTGCTATTGACAAAAGTTGCCTTTGACCCTGAGAAAGATTTGCCCCGTTACCTGTAAGAACAGTATTATATCCATCAGGCAAAAGTTCAATAAAGTTATGTGCATTTGCAAGTTTTGCCGCAGCCACAACTTCTTCATCTGTTGCATCCAATCTTCCGAATCTTATATTATCGTAAACCGTTCCGGTAAACAGATTTGTATCCTGGAGGACAATTCCCAAAGAACGCCTTAAATCTGCTTTTTTAATTTTTGTGATATTTATTCCGTCATAACGGATTTTACCTTCATTCAAGTCGTAAAATCTGTTTATAAGATTTGTTATCGTTGTTTTACCTGCACCTGTTGAACCGACAAAAGCAACTTTTTCACCGGGTCTTGCGTAAAGGTTTATATTTTTAAGGACCGTTTTTTTCTCATTGTAACCAAATACAACATTTTCAAAAACAACATCGCCTTTAAGTTCTGTATATGTTACGCTTCCGTCACCGTGCGGATGTTTCCATGCCCATCTTCCGGTTCTTTTTTCACTTTCTTTTATGTTGCCGTCAGAATCAATTACAGCATTTACAAGAGTTACATACCCTTCATCTTTTTCCGGTTCTTCATCCAAAAGTTCAAAAATTCTTCTTGCTCCCGCAAGTGCCATGATTATTGAGTTAAACTGCATTGAAAGTTGATTGAGCGGCATAACAAAACTTCTGTTTAATTGTAAAAATGCAACAAGACCGCCGATTGTGAGATATTTTTCATCTGACATAATTGCAATAAGCGAACCTGCGATTAAAGTTATTACATAATTTATATGTCCCAGATTTCCCATTATTGGCATTAATATATTTGCGTATCTGTTTGCTTTATCCGCACTTTCGAAAAGTTCCTCGTTTAATTTATCGAATTCCTCTTTTGTTTTTTCCTCATGGCAGAAAACTTTAACAACCTTCTGCCCCTCCATCATTTCCTCGATATATCCGTTAACTTTTCCGAGATTTTTCTGTTGTGCAATAAAATTTGTTCCGCTCTTTGCTCCCACACTTTTGGTGATAACCATCATAACCACAACCATCAAGACAACAAACAGTGTTACAAACGGACTTATTGAAATCATGGAAACAAATACGCTGACAAGTGTTACCACACTCGAAATAAGCTGCGGAATACTTTGCGAAATTAACTGTCTTAAAGTATCTGTATCGTTTGTATATATACTCATTATATCGCCGTGAGCATGTGTATCAAAATATTTTAAAGGAAGTGTTTCCATTTTGGTAAAAATATCATCTCTTATATCTTTAAGCGAACCCTGACAGACTTCTACCATTATTTTATTATAGCCCCATGTACTTATTGCTCCCGAAGCATATATAAATGCCATCACTAAAAGAGCATGTAAAAGCGGAGTAAAGTCCGGAGTACCGGTTCCCAACAACGGTCTTATATAACCGTCGATAAGAGTTTTCAGAAACACTGTTCCTCTTACATTTGCAATCGACGAAACTATTATGAGAAACAAAACGGCAAGTGTGTGAAATTTATATTTTTTAAAGACATATCCCATAAGTCTTTTTAATATTACCAAATCATTTTTAGTTATTTTAATCGGTCCGTGAGCACCTTGATTTCTGCCCGGTCCTCTCATTGGTCCTGCCATTATTCCTCACTTCCTTTCATCTGCGTTTCATAAACCTCTCTGTAAATATCATTATTTTCAAGGAGTTGTTTATGCGTTCCTATTCCGTTTATTTCCCCGTTATCCAAAACAATAATCCTATCTGCTTCTTCAACAGACGATATTCTTTGGGCAATTATAATTTTCGTTGTTTCCGGCAGAAAATCCTTAAGTGCCTTTCTTATCTTGCTGTCTGTTGCAGTGTCTACCGCACTTGTTGAGTCATCTAAAATTAAAATTTTAGGTTTCTTTATCAATGCCCTTGCGATACAGAGTCTTTGCTTTTGACCGCCCGAAACGTTTGTTCCGCCACGCTCAACAAAAGTGTCTGCCTTTTCAGGCATTTTGCTTACAAACTCATCGGCACAGGCAAGTTTTAACGCTTCGTCTATTTCTTCATCAGAAGCGTTTTCATTTCCCCATTTCAAATTATCTTTAATTGTACCGGAGAACAATACATTTTTTTGAAGAACCATTGAAACATCATTTCTTAAAGTATCCAGATCTATATTCTTAACATCAATACCACCCACTGATACTGAACCGTCAAGGCAGTCATAAAGTCTTGGAATCAGTTGAACAAATGCTGATTTGGCCGAGCCGGTTCCGCCTATTACCCCTATAGTTTCACCTGACTTTATATCTATATTGACATTTTTAAGATTTAATTTAGACGGATTATTCAAATAGGAAAACGAAACATTATGAAAAGACACCGAACCGTCCTTGATGTCATAGATGGGTTGTTCGGGATTTTTAAGTGTGCTTTCCTGAGTAATAATTTCTTCTATACGCTTTCCTGATGCAACAGACATAGTAAGCATAACAAAAATCATTGAAATCATCATAAGACTCATAAGAATATTCGTTGTATACTGAAACATTGCTGTAAGTTCGCCCGTCGTAAGGGAACCAAACACAATCATTTTAGCCCCAAGCCACGAAAGTAAAAGAATACTTCCGTACATGACAAACTGCATTATAGGTGCATTAAGTATTATGAGATTTTCAGCCTTAACAAATAAATTTTTAAGTTTCTGCGTTGCATCAGTAAACTTTTGGGTTTCATAATCTTCTCTTACATATGCCTTTACTACCCTAATGCCTGAAACATTTTCCTGAACGCTTGCATTTACCGCATCATAGTTTTTAAACACTGACCTGAAAATCGGCGTTGCATTGCTTATTATAAAAAACAGAGCAACCCCCAGCACAAGTGCCGCACAGATAAAAATTATTCCCAATTTTGCATTTATGGAAATTACCATAATCATTGCAATTATAAATGTCATAGGTGCTCTAATACACATCCTAAGCAGCATCTGATATGATTGCTGAACGTTTGTAACATCTGTTGTAAGTCTTGTAATTAAACCCGCTGTCGAATATTTGTCGATTTCGGCAAATGAAAAATTCTGAATGTTGTGATACATTCCTTTCCTTAAATTCTTAGCAAACCCTGTTGACGCTCTTGCACCGAAATAACCGGAAAGCGAACCGAAACTAAGAGATATTAAGGCACAAAGAAACATCAAACTACCCGTTTTTGCAACATATGAAAGGTCTCCCTTCTCCACACCAAAGTCAATAACCTTTGACATAAGAATGGGAATAATCATTTCCATTAAAACTTCGCCAAACATAAATATGGGTGTTAAAATCGATGCTTTTTTATACTCTTTAACATATTTACCAAGCGTTTTAATCATATTTATTGTTCTCCTTTCCCGAAAGTTCATTTCTTATCTTGTTTATCTCCTCAAAATTAAGTTGTGATACATCATAATCTGCTTTTTTACAAAGGTTTCTTAAAATATGTTCAAGTGTTTCTCTTGTTGTTCGCATATCTTTTTCCGATATACCATCTATGCAGAAATTATAAGTTTCATCACAAATAATTTTACCCTTCTCAGTAAGTGTTGCACCTTTTTCTGTTATATATATTTTTTTACATCTCAAATTACTTTCATCTGTTACCTTTTTTATCAGTCCTTCCTGTTCAAGTTTTTTTACTGAAAGTGTGACAGAGGCCGGTGTTACCATAAGGAAGTTTGCTATTTCAACCAATGTGCATCCTCCGTGTTTTTTTATAAAAACCAACATAGGAATATTCGAACCCTTTATACCCTGTTTTATGAATTCCTTTTTATGACAAAGATGTTGCAAAATATGAATTTTGTCTATCATCTTCATAATATTATTATCCAAAATTACACCTTCTTTCGATATCAGGCACAAAAAATTAAGTGCCTAATTATTAAGTCCTTAATAATTATACACTTAACACTTTAATTTGTCAACGAATTACACAATAATTTCACACTCGAAAATACATTCCCTGATACAGATTATTATCATATAAATACTTATCAATTCCGCCCAAAACTGCTATTTTATCTGTACTCCACATAGGTGCAACGAGGTTTTGCTTCGAACCGTCCCCTGTTATACGCTCTATTACCGTTTCGGGTGGCAAAACAGTTAATTGTCTGCAAACTGTTTTTATATACTCCTCCCTTTTCATAGCACAAACTTTTCCCAACAGATAATCTTTCTCCATTTTTGTTCCTTTCATAATATGAAGTAAGTGAAGTTTGATTCCGTCAGGACGAAGTTTTCCCAAAACCTCAGCACTTTCAACCATCATATCTTCAGTTTCGTCAGGAAGTCCGTTTATCAAATGAACGCACACTCTTATATTTCTTTCTTTAAGCATTTTATATGCTTTAAGAAAGTCTTTGTATGTATGGCAGCGGTTGATTTTATCTGCCGTTTTATCAAAAACTGTCTGAAGTCCCAATTCAACAGTAAGATAAGTCTTTTCAGAAAGTTTTTTTAAATAATCTGATTTTTCTTCATCTATGCAATCAGGTCTTGTTGATATGCTTATTCCTTCGCTCATAGGAAAAGAG
>CAKSDT010000004.1 GCA_934446135.1 uncultured Clostridia bacterium | reverse complement strand
ACCCTGTACACGCCGCCCAAGTAAAAACTCACAAAATGGCATGACCTTTTTGTGAAAGAGGAAAAGTGGCGGTGTGTATGACGGTTTCCTTTTATGGCTTAAATTTCTAAGAGGATTTGAGGGGAATTTATTTACAAGACGGGGGATTTGTTGTATAATTAAACTGAGAAAATTTAAACAGGGGTGATTTACTTGAACAAGAAAATAGTTTGTGTTTTGCTGTCGGCACTTGTGGTTTCGGGGAGTGCTTCGGCGAAAGATATTTATATAAATTCAGAAATTAAAAATATAGGTCCGTCAACTACGCTTAAGACGGTTAAAACTATGACTGACACAGGCTGGCAGAATATCAATATAATTACGGCAGACCTTAATGACAAATATCTCAGCGTTAAAACTCTTTTGCCGTCGGGAGGGCTTTCAAAACTTGAAAATGTTCTTTCAATGTCTGAAAGGTATGATGTTTTGGGGGCGGTAAACAGTGACTTTTTCCAGTGGGCAAAAGACGGTGGAAGTCCGCTCGGAACTGTTATCAAGGACGGAACGCTTTTGTCATCTCAGACCGACAGTGAAAAAATGGCAACGCTCGGAATTAAGGACGCAAAAGTTATAATGGACTATATATCGGCAGATGTAAGAGTAAGTGCACCTAACGGTGAGAGTATAACAATAAACAGGTTTAACAAGCATCACGATTTATCAACTCCTGCCATTTATACAAAAGATTTTTACCCAAAAACGCCGGGGTCGGGCGACAATATTACGGAAATTTTGATTTCGGACGGTAAAATTAAAAAAATAGCAAAAGGCGAGGAAGGATTTACTCTAAACGACAACGAATATGCAGTAAGATATCTTCCTGAATTCAACACCTTTTTTGATGATAATTTTCAAGAAGGCGACAGTGTAAATCTTGAATTTTTTGTATCGATTTCCGGACTTTCCGAGGCAACCGGCGGCGGAACAATACTTGTTAAAAACGGTGAAAAATCCAAAATAACTCACGATATTACGGGCAAAAATCCCAGAACTGTTGCGGCTACCGATAAGACAGGCAGCGTTTTAAGCCTTATTACAATAGACGGCAGAAGCGAAAAGGCAGGCGGAATGACTCTTTCAGAGGTTCAGGACTTTTTAATCTCACAGGGTTTTTACAATGCCATAAACTTTGACGGCGGCGGTTCTACAACAATGACGGCAAAATTAAAAGACGGAATAAAGACGGTTAATATGCCGACGGGCGGAAACTATTTAAGACCGGTTGCGGCAGGCATTGGAATTGTGAGCACTGCACCAAAGGACGGAAAACTGAAAGGTTTTGACATTTACACTAAAAAAAGCAAAGTTTTTGAGGGTGACACAACGGTTTTTTACACAAAAAATGAATATGATGAATATGAAAATGCGTTTTCGGGCAGTCTTCCCGAAATAACATACTCGGTTTCGGATGAATACGGATATTTTGATAAAAATGTTTTTCATGCTGCCAAAAACGGGAAAAATGTTAAAATAACTGCATCGTATAACGGCTTTACCGCAGAGTATTATGTTGATATTCTGGAAAAGCCAGAAAAAATATCGGCGTATCCTTTTAATTTTGATACAAACCAAACCTTAAAAACAGTGTTAACAGGCGTAAACCAAAAGGGGGAAACCGCCGAAATAGAAAATTACAGCGTTTCTGACAATAATATTTCAAATGCGGGATATAAAGAACTCTCTTTTTCAGGGCTAAAGACAACAGTTTCCTTTACAAAAAATGCCCAAAGTTTTGATAATCTTTCGGATTTCACGGCAAAAAGTGCGGGAAACGCAATAACCGAAATTTCTTCGGATACCAAAAACGCTCCTTCGGGAAAAGGCGTTAAACTTTCATACAATTTTAATAACAAAGGCAAAGAAACAAAAGCCTCATACCTTTCTTTTAACTTGAATGTAAAAGGCAAAAAACAAGGCGGAGTTTATGTGTATTCTCCATATAAGTCGGGTCAGTGGATAAGAGCCGAGTTTAAAACCGCCGCCGGCGAAATTTTAAGAGAAACTTTAACCGAGAGCATAGATTATTCGGGAACTAAATATTTAACATTCAAAATTCCCGAAAATGCCGAAACTTTAACATCGCTTTATTTGGTTGAAAATTCACTTAAACAGGAAAATAAGGGATATGTCGTTTTTGACTCGCTCTGCCTTTTTGAAACCGGGGAAAAAGTTTCTCTTCCGTCCTCTTTGGATAAAGTTTCTTATGAAAAAGAAAACGGCGGTGCATATTTTACGGTGATGGGTAAAATGCCTGATAAAAACACACTCCTTAATTCTGTTGTAATAAAGAAAATAACGGATAATGCCGATAAATCAAAATATGTGTGGTCTTTTGACAATAAAGATATAAACAATATCAAAACTCAGAAAACAAACGGCTTTTCAACTTTTGAAGACGGAGAAAATATGTTTTTAAACATTGACAATTCTGGTCATTATATAACTTATACTCAGTTTGGAAAAATAAGCACGGCACTTGAGAATAATAAGAAAAATCTCTTTGTTTTTCTTTATGAAGATTTGTCGCTTATGAAAGATGATGCGGAAAAAGAAGTTTTGCTTACGCTTATAAAAAATAACAACGCAGAAAACAAATTTGTTTTTTATCCGTCCGACGACTGCACAGAATGGGAAGAAGACGGAATTAAGTTTGTAGGCGTGGGGAATATAAATGTTTCAAACACAGGTTCTTTTAAACTAGGCGGAATAAACACCGTCAATGTTTATGCTGATAACGGCGTTAAAGTTGTTTTTACCGATTTGATGAACAGGTGATAAAATATGAAAAAGATACTACCGCTCATACTTTTTTTAACAGTTTTGATTTCGTTTCCGGTCTGTGCCGAAAATCTGTTTTATGAACTTGCCGAAAAAAGCATAATATCGCAAAACGAACTCACAAACGACCTTGCAAAACCTATATCAAGGGGAAGATTTGCAAAACTGGTTCTGGAGTCTTCAAAAATTGCCGAAAGAACGGACACGGTGTATTTTAAGGACACTTTAAATTCCGAATTTAAAAAAGAAATTAATACTCTTTATGAAAAAGGTGCCGTAAAGGGCGATGAAAGTTCTAATTTTAAACCCGACGCACTTTTGACAAGGTCGGAAGCGGCGGCAATTACGGGCAGACTCTTAAACATAAGCCAAAGAGGGGAAACAGATTATTTCGACAATGCCTCAATTCCCGATTGGTCAAAATACTATATAAAAGGACTCACAAACGGAAAAATAATTAACGGTTATGACGATAACACCGTAAAACCAAATGAGGTTTTAACATTTGAGGACGCATTTTATCTTGCTTTAAAAATTTTAAAGGCCGAGCCTTATACTCCTGCCGGCAGGGAAGAGGGAGCGGTTTATATCTCATCTGCCCAAGAATTTTTGAACACCTCATATTCTTCCGGCACAAAATATATTTTGTCCGGGGATATTGATTTTTCCGGAATTACGGATTTCAAACCTATAAAAGAATTTAAGGGCGAACTTGACGGAAACGGATATTCTTTTGTTAATATTAAAATTTACGCACCCGAAAATGAAACATTTTTAATAGAAAACAATAAAGGCACACTTAAAAACTTTTATGTTAAAAATATGTATGCAGAGTCAAAAACCGCAGGACTTTTGTGGGTAAATAACGGCAAAGTCGAAAATGTTTCGGTAACAGGTTTCTTAAACGGAGAAACGGTTTTCGGAATAGCAAACGAAAACAGAGGAAGCATATCGGGCAGTATGTTCTCGGGAAGGCTTTCGGGCAGAACGGCGTCCGGAATTTGCACCGAAAATTCGGGAAACATCGAAAACTCTTTTGCAGACGGCACTTTTTCTTCTCCCGAAGCGTCCGGAATATCTTATTCAAATAACGGAAACATTTTAAATTCCGTCTTTATGGGCGAGGGAGATATTTATAAAATCTGTTCTTACAACGACGGAATTGTTAAAGGCTGCTATGTAAAAAGCGGCGGCAGCAGCATAAAAACCAATAAAGGATATGCAGATGTTTCTGCAAGAAACCCGGTTCAGCTTTCAAACAAAGGTGCTTATTCTTCTCTTTCTTCGGATTTGTGGGAAACAGGGGAAAACGGTCCGTATCTTAAAATTGATACCGAGGCAAATTTAAAGGAAAATACCGACAAATTTTCGGGCGGTAACGGAACAGTAAAAAATCCTTTCAAAATAGTATCACCGCTTCAGATTGAAAATATAAGAAAGTTTCCTTCGGCGAGTTTTGTTTTCGTAAACGATGCCGATATGTCGCTTGTCACAAAAGAAAACAGTTATAAACCTATAGATAATTTCGGCGGCTTTATATTGGGGAACGGGAAAGAGATAAAAGGCATTGTTTCGGACGGCGAATGTGCATTTATAAACCAAAACAGCGGAGTTGTAAAAAATCTTAAAATCGGAACCAATAAATATTCCGGAAACACCGTTTCCGGTCTTTGCCTTGTAAATACGGGACTTATTTCGGACTTTTTAAACTCGGGCGATATTTCGGCAATTGCCGCATCGGGCATTTGTATGTCAAATAAGGGAATTATAGCAAACTCAGTAAATATCGGCAGCATAAAGGGAAATAAAATTTCAGGCATATGCCTTGAAAACAGCGGCAAGATTTCAGACTGCGGTGTCTACGGCAATCTTTTCGGGACAGGAAATGATTTTTCTGTTTTCGGAATTTCGGGCAGCGGCGGAGTTTATACATCTTTCAACGCAGGCGACCTTTTTTCGGAAAGTGAAAACGGAATAATTTTTCCGATTACGGACGGAGAATACGAGAATTCATATTTTTATGACAGAAAACTTACAAAACAGCAGGGCGGTCTTGATTTCAAAAAACTCACATTAAAAGACAGTTATAAAGGTTTTTCAAAAAGCGTTTGGGATTTTTCGGGCGTAATTCCGCGTCTTTCAGGCAAAAAAGGCGAAAATTACCCTAAAATTCATATTTTTACCGAGGGAAACGGAAGCGTGGATAATCCTTATGTAATAAAAACCGCAGATGACTTTTTCAACATAAGAATGTCACCCGAAAGCAGTTATGTTCTCGCAAATGATATAATTTTCCCCAAACAACCGGGCGTTTCCAATGATTTGGGAAAAGGATTTGTTCCCATTGAAGAATTTAAAGGCACTTTGGACGGCGGAGGTTACTATATTTACGGCTTTATCGTGTCCTTTCCCGAAAAAGAATATTCTGCAATTTTCGAGAAAAATTCGGGAACGGTTAAAAATGTGACCGTTAATATGCTTTCGGCAGAAGGTAAAAGTTATGCAGGCGGAATAGCGGGTGCAAATGACGGGGTTATAGAAAATGTCAATATAATAAATTCCAGAATAGGTGCTAAAGTTTGTTCGGGCGGTGTTTCAGGCTCAAACAGCGGAAAAATAATATCCTGTTTTGTAAATTCAGATATTTTTTCAAAACAGTGTGCAGGCGGAATAACCGGAGAAAACATGGGCATTGTGACAAAATGCACAAAAAAAGGCGGTGTCATTTCGTCAAATGAGAACGGAGAAAGTTATGCGGGCGGTATCGTCGGCGAAAACTTTTCGGTGATAACTCTTTGCGAAAACAACGGCAGAGTTATGGCACACGCAGAAAATGTTCGAGGTTATGCAGGCGGAATTTCGGGGGGCAATTCCTCGGAAACCGAAAACTGCTTTAATACCGGTTTTATCACGGCAAAAGGCAAAAATTATGCTTATACCGGCGGAATAACCGGAATTTCAAAAAGCGGAAAAATTACGGGAGCATACAGCACCGGCTATTGTATTTCAAATGCACTTAACACAGCAACAGGGGGAATTTCGGGAACTGGTTCGGGAAAAATTTTTAATTGCCTTTATGATGAAACCCAAAACCCTCCGGCAGGTTCGGGAAACTTTCAGTTTTATAAGGTTTCTCCTCTTTACGGCGAACAAGCCTTTGAATTTTTGGGAACTGAGTTTGTCTTATCGGATTTTGTTCCTTTTGAACTTTCAAAAAATCCGCATAAGCCCGACGATTTAAAGGATAATATAAGGGATTTTGCCGGCGGAAACGGCACGGAAGAAAATCCTTACCTTATTTTTACACCAAACCAACTGAACAATGTAAGATATTATCCCGGAAGTGTTTTTTCATTGGTTTCGGATATAGATATGACGGCATATGTAAACAATAACGGATTTCAACCGATAGGCGGAGAAAACTTTGCGTTTTTCGGCACATTTCTCGGAAACGGATTCAGCATAAAGGGACTTTCTTCCGAAAGCGGACTTTTTGCCGAAAATCACGGCGATATTCACGCACTTAATCTTTATATGCCTGAAATCACCGGAAATCAGGGAGGTTTTATAGCAATTGTAAATACGGGAACAATTTCCGATTCTAAAGTTATTAACCCAAGCGTCAGTGCAGGAGGATTTGCGTCTTACGGCGGAATTGTTAAAACAAACTATTCAACCGGTATGGTTATTTCCTGCTTTTCTTTGGGCGATATCGAAGTTTTCGGAAAAGGAGTGCAATACGGAGGCATAGCGGCCGAAAACTACGGAATAATGGCAGGATGCGGAAATCTTTCCAATATATATATAACATCTGAAGACTATGCTGTTTCGGGCGGAATAACCTGCGGAAACTACGGAACGGTTTCAGACTGTTACAACGGCGGAAATATAGTGCTTGAAAGTCCGTCGCAATCTGTAGGCGGCGGAATTTCGGGGTCAAATTCCGGAACTCTTTTAAACTGCATATCGTCAGCCGGGAGGATTCTTGCAATAAAAAGCGGAGGAATTCTGGCAAATCAGATAGCCGGAAGTGTATATAATTGCTGCTATCTTAAAGAAAACGGAATTTTTGACAGTAGGGCAAAAGGACTCACGGAAAACGAATTTTCAGACCCGTCAAACTTCGAAAATTTCGATTTTGAAACAGTTTGGAGCATAGGTTCGGGTGGATTTCCCGTACCCAAACAATTTGATGTTGATTTTTGATTGAATATTTGTTATAATTGGAAGAAAGAAATATAAGGAGAGGGAACATATGAAAAAGAAATTAACAGTTGCCGCTTTTTGCCTTGCAATTTGCATTTTACAGGCATTTTCGGCGTTTGCGGCAGAAGGGGAAGTCTACACTCAAAAAAGTCTTCTTAAAAATTATGTAACTGTTGTGGTTGACGGAAACGAGGTTAAAGCACCGAATCTTGTAATTGACGGCAAAACATATCTCGGAATAAGAACTTTGGCAGGCGTTTTGGGTTATGATGTTAAGTGGAACGGAGAGGATAAACTTGTTGTTTTGGAATCGGGTGCCGAAAAAAATTTCGGAACAGATGAAATTGCAAAAGGAAATGATTATGAAACAGTAAGTATTCTTGAAGACTATGTAAATGCTGTTGTAATAAACGGCGAACCGAAAAAGGTTTCAAATGTTGTTTATAATGATGCGACATATCTCGGATTGAGAGATGTCGGAAACATTTTGGGTTATGAAGTTTCGTGGGATGAACAGACGAGGACTGCAAAACTTTCAAAAGACAAGGATGAAACTTCCTTAAATGTGCAGATTTTAGACGAAAACGGCGAAAAAAACCAACTTGCAACAATTTATTATAAAATCTACAGAAAGTCTTATCCCGATGCAACTGATGAAGAAGTTTTGGAAGCGGTTTCCGACCAACTTGAACTTATGGCATTTGTTGAAAGCGTTGTAAAAGATAACAATATTTCATATGAAAAGCCCGATGTTGAAAACGGTTATCCCGAATATATATCGGCTTACGGCTCTATGGATGTCTATAACGCAACTCTTGAAAGTTTTTCTATCACACCCGAAGAAGATTATATTTACTATACGGCGAGCGTTAATTTTGAGGCTATGAGGGAAAGTGCCGCAGATTTTCTTATCGCAAACCTTGACTCTGTTAATGAGTTAAAACAGCAGGCAAAGGAAAAATATAATCAGGAAAAAAATTCTTTGGCAAAAGAGGTTTCAACAGTAAAACATATCTTAATTCAGCCGAAATCTGCGTCTGCAGAAGATGTTGCGGCAGCCGAAACCACCGCAAACGAGATATATGAAAAGGCAAGAAACACAAGAGATTTTGATTTGCTTGTTTCGCTTTATAATACAGACCTCGGTCAGCCTGAGGAAGGCTATGCCGTAACGGGCGACGGAACTTTTGTTCCTGAGTTTGAAGAGGCCGCAATGAGTCTTGTAACGGGTGAAATCTCACCGGTTGTTAAAACAAAGTTCGGGTTTCATATAATAAAATGTCTTTCAAAGGGAAATAAAACTCCTTCGTTTGATGAGTATTTCCTTAAAAACTATGAAAACGAATATGCAAAACTTTTGGATGACGAATACTTCGCATTTAAAGATAAAAACCCCGTAAAACTTAAAATTTCAAAATAATGATTTGCCGAAAAGCGTTGACTCAGCGTTTTTCGGCATTATTTTTTTATTTTTTAAACGAGTAAATTAAAGAAAAAACGCAAAAACAACCAAAAATTAAAGAAAACACATCGGACATTATTTTTTTTGCAAAAAAGGTGTTGACAAAACAAAAAAAATGTATTACAATATCACAGTAAAATAATGAGTTTATTTAAGGAGGTAAATTTCTATGCGTACTTTTATGGCAAATGCTCAGAACATTGAAAGAAAATGGTATATCATAGATGCCGAAGGCAAACCTTTGGGCAGAGTTGCGGCTCAGGCTGCGGCTATTTTAAGAGGTAAACATCTTCCTACATTTACTCCGCATGCAGACTGCGGCGATCATGTAATCGTTGTAAACTGTGCAAAAGCGGTTGTAACAGGCAAGAAAGTAACCGATAAGAAATATTACCGTCACACAGGCTGGATCGGTAATCTTAAAGAAACAAATTACGGCGAAATGCTCGGCAAGTTCCCTACAAGACCTATGGAACTTGCAATTAAAGGTATGCTTCCGCACAACACACTTGGTGCAAAAGCAATGACCAGAGTAAGACTTTACGCAGGCCAAGAGCACGAAAACCTTGCTCAGAAACCTGAGGTATGGACAAGAGAAATCAGATAATTAGGAGGGTAATGGACAATGGCTAAAACAGAAGGCCTTTACGGCACAGGAAGAAGAAAAAAATCAATTGCCAGAGTAAGACTGTTACCTGGTAAAGGAAATATTACAGTAAACGGAAAATCACTTGACGAATATTTCGGTCTTGAAACACTTAAGGTTATCGTTAGACAGCCCTTAACAGAAACCGATACTTTGTCAAAATTTGATGTTGTTGCAAATGTAACAGGCGGCGGATTCACAGGCCAGGCAGGTGCAATCAGACACGGTGTTGCAAGAGCACTCTTAGAAGCAGACGAAGACTTCAGAACAGTTCTTAAAAAAGCAGGTTTCTTAACAAGAGACCCAAGAATGAAAGAAAGAAAGAAGTACGGCTTAAAAGCTGCTCGTCGTGCACCGCAGTTCAGCAAGAGATAATTATTTTATATTTCATCAAAAACCCCGGAACTATCACAGGTTCGGGGTTTTGTTTTTTTGTATGTATAAACTTTGGGTTGAATTGGAAGAATATGTATGTTAAAATATAAGAAAATAAAGCCCGTTGAGGCAGAAGGGGTATTAAGTTTATGAAATTTGATTTTACTTATCACAATCCGACAAAAATCTATTTTGGAAAGACGGCTATTGATAATCTTTTGCCCGAACTTAAAAATTACGGCAAAACCGTTCTTTTGATGTATGGAAAAGGCTCGGTTAAAAAAAGCGGTCTTTATGATAAAGTTATTGAAATCTTAAAAGATGCAGATAAAACTGTTGTTGAACTTGCGGGAATTAAGTCAAACCCGACTTATACACAACTTTTAGAGGGTGTTAAACTTGTAAGGGAAAATAATGTTGACCTTATTTTGGCAGTTGGCGGCGGCTCTGTTATCGACTGTGCAAAAGGTATTTCAGCATCGTCTTATACGGACGAAGACCCATGGGAAAAATATTGGGTAAGAGGCGAAAAACCGACTTCAAAAGTTGTTCCTGTCGGCACAATTCTTACAATGGCGGGTACAGGCTCTGAAATGAACGGCGGTTCGGTAATAACAAACGAAGAAAATAAAATTAAAAACGGATATGGATTTCCGTCTGAATTTTATCCTAACTTTTCAATTTTAAACCCTGAATACACTTATACGGTTCCAAAATATCAGATGGTGAGCGGTATTTTTGATACTTTTTCGCATCTTATGGAACAGTATTTTTCGGGTGATGACGATAATGTAAGCGATTATGTTCTGGAAGGTTTGATGCGTTCACTTACAGTAAGTGCTGAAAAGGCTTTGAAAAATCCTGAAGATTACGAGGCAAGAAGCAATATAATGTGGTGTGCAACAATCGGACTTAATACAATTACAGGTCTTTCTAAAAAGCAGGACTGGGAAGTTCATTATATAGAACATCAGATAGGAGCATATACGGACTGTGCCCACGGTGCAGGATTGGCAGCAATATCTGTCGCATATTATAATTATATTTATAAGTACGGTCTTGATAAGTTTGTACGCTTTGCAAGAAATGTCTGGTATGTTGATACAACTGCTTTTACAAAGGAACAGGCAGCCGAAATGGGTATAATTAAATTGAAAGAATTTATATCCCTTTTGGGCCTTGATGTACCGCTCACAGAACTTGGCGTGACCGAGGATATGATAAGACCTATAGCAGAATCTTCCATTCACGCAGGCGGTTACAAGGTTATGCAAGCGGAGGATATAGAAACAATCCTCACCAACTCCCTGTAATGGGAATGTAAAAAGCCCGGAACACAAAAAAATTAATATAATAAAAAAGAGAACAATTAAAGGCAGAGAAGACCCCAAATAGGTTTTCCTGCCTTTAACTTTATAAGATGTAGAAAAAACCAAGATATTTTTAGGAGGCAATTAATTTTAAAAATAATATAATGATTTTCTAAATCAATAGTTAAAAAAATAACGGCACCGAAAAAGTCGGTGTCGTTATTGCTTGTTATTTCTTTGACGCCTATGTCTTTTCTACTGTTTTTTCGTTATTTTAACCGTCACAATTTCATACGGTTTAACATTTAAAGTAATGCTTCTGTTGTTTTTCTCAATCTCATCGAGGTTGTTTTCGAGCATGTCACAGATAAACGCCTTGTTAAAGTCAATACCGAAATTAAGCGTCACCTTTGAATGGGAATTGTGATATTCATAGAATCTGACAATTATGCTGTCGTCATTCTCGCATTGCTTAACAGTTTCAATAATGATATTGTTGCTTTTGCTGCTGACAAACGAGAAATTGTCAGGAAGTTTTCCGTCATGCTTGCTTATCCTGCAGGCAGTGAGCGGTTGATTGAGAATGTAAGCCTGTTCAGAAACCTTTGCCTCTCTGAAATCTCCGCAATGAGGGAAGATTGAGTATGTAAACTCATGTAAATCCCTATCCGCTTCAGTATTCGGCGAAACGGCACATTTTATCAGCGTGAGGCTGAGTTTGTTCAGATTGCAGCCATAGCCGTATTTGCAGTCATTCATAACTGCAACACCATAACCGTTTTCCGAAACATCTGCCCATTTGTGTGCACACACTTCAAATTTTGCTCTGTCCCAAGAGGTGTTTTTATGAGTGCTGTGCTTTACATTACCAAACTGAACATCGTAAACGGCCTCGTGCGTGTGAACATTTATCGGGAACATTGCTTTTAAAAGAACTTTTCTCTCTTTCCAGTCTATTTTGTTCTTAATGTCAATTCTTTCTATGTTATTGTACAAACAGATGGTCTGAACAATAACCGAACTTTGGAACTTTCTGGTTATTTCTATTTCAAAACATTCTCCCAAATCACGCCATGAAACATTTTCAACATTGTTGATGTCACGATGTTTATCGCTGTAATATTCGCATATATCCCATGCGTCACATGAATACGGAATATCTTCAAAAATGCACAGTTGATTGAATAAACTGTTTTCCGCAACGGCTTCTCTGTCATTTTGCTTGTCGTACAGCGATGTGATGTTAAAGTTTTCATCAAATGTTATTCTGTAAAACGGGGTGTTACAGATGTTCTTGTCAAATACTATTTTAGAATCGTATTTGGTTGGATTTACAACCTTGTAACCGATTGCCGGAATGTTTTCAACATAAATGATTTTACCGTCGGCTTCAATCAGACCGCTTGCGGCAAAACCGTTGGGATTGTATACAAGAAGTCCGCCGTTCGTTTTTATGTTGTCCGAAATTGTTTTAAGTGTGCCGTCAAAGATTTCGTTGCCCGATTCAAATATTTTTTCATAGTCCCTGTCGCTGTCATCATAAACCTCTTTAATCGACGAACCGGGTATTATATCGTGAAATTGGTTCAAAAGTATCAATTTCCAACTGTCGTCAAATTTTGTTTTCGGATATTCTTTGCCACAGAGTATATTTCCTATAACAGACGCGGATTCCGCTTTTTGGAACAAGAACTCGCTCTTTCTGTTGTGCTTCTTTACTTTTGCAACGGAGGTGAAAGTGCCGCGGTGAAGTTCAAGATACAGGTCACCGACCCAAAGTGGTGTTCTGTTTAATTCCTCACACGATTTTTTAAAGTTTTCTTCCTGTTTGTTCAAAAACTCTGTTGCAGTGCTTGTAACGGTTTGAGGGATACCCGGTATTCCGTGTGACATTCTTCTCTGCTTTTCTAGCATAACATCTGTTGGACCGCCGCCGCCGTCACCAAAGCCGTAGCCAATCATCGTATCACCCGAATACAACTTTTGAATACTGCCGTCCCTCCATCTTTTGTAAACAACATCGGGAGCAAGATCAGCATTGAGTTCAGTGAAGAAATATGTAAATATTCTTGTGCCGTCAAGTCCTTCCCACATGAATGTATCATAGGGCATTTTGTTAAATTCGTTCCAACTCATCTTTGTTGTGATAAACTTATCAACACCGCATTTTTTCAGTATCTGCGGAAGTGCCGCACTGTAGCCGAATACATCGGGAAGCCAGAGATATTTGCTGTCAACGCCAAATTCGTCTTTTATAAACTTTTTACCGTGAATTATTTGCCTTATGAAACTTTCTCCGCTCGAAAGATTGCAGTCCGATTCAAGCCACATTGCACCCTCGATTTCCCACTTGCCCTCTTTAACCTTTTCCTTGATTTTTTCATAAACGTCTGGCGCTTCCTCTTTCAGATACATATAAAGTTGCGGTTGTGAACACATGAATTTGTATTCGGGGTATTTTTCCATAAGTTTCAGTACGGTTGAAAAACTTCTTTGCACCTTTTCTCCTGTCTGAGCAAGTGTCCAAAGCCATGCCACGTCAATATGGGTTTGTCCCACACAATACATTTTGTTCTTTTTATCGGAGCAAACCTCCTTGTAGAAATAATTGTCCATGTATTTGGAAGCCCTGCTTACGCTTTCATAAAATTCGGGACTGTTTTCTTCGTAAAGATCAACGAGGTTGACTGCATAGTCAAGCGATTTCAATATATCAGCATAGTCTTGGCTTTGCTTATCGAGAAGCAAACAACTTTCGTACGGAACGAGCAAGTCGTAATATAACTTTTCAACACGCAAATCCGTTTCGGTTACGCTGAATGAGACCTCAAATTCCGCTTTATCCAATCCGATATAGGCATAAATGAGAACATCATACTCGGTGTCGGATTCTATTACGGCACTCGTGTGATTTCCGTCAAACTCTTGTATCATTTCGCCGTTAAGATAGAGAATACATTGCGGCAACGCACTTCCGGCAGCACTCCAATCGGTCGGAAAGTTGCCTGACATAGTAAGTCTGAATTCTTTGTTATCCTGTGCTGCAGGTGTCTTTATGTGTCCCTTTATCCAATAGTGACGATCATCTCCCAAAAGTCTGATATCATTACTGTACAATGCCCAGTCAAGTCCGGGTTCGGGAATGTTGGATTTCTTGTAACCGCATTGAGCATATTCAAAGCCGCTGCAATTAAAAGCCTTTTGAACAGTCAGTTTTTTAAGCCTTTCAATAAATGCTTTGATTTTTAATTCACGCATAAACATGAGTATCTCCTCCTAATAATTAAAAATTAAAAAGGTATCTGTACATTTATTATATATTATTTTTTTGTGCAAAACTTCTGTTGACATGACAAAAAAAGTGTAGTATAGTGATATTGTGTGGATGACAAAAGGGAGGAATAGTTTATTTTGAATTATACAACTCTAAAAAAGGAATACCATATAAACTGCAAAACAGGCTTTAAATATCATTATGTTAACAGCGAAACTGAAATTTTCAAATTGCACAATCATGAATTTTACGAAATTATGATCATAGATAAAGGAAATCCTGTTCATGTTGTATCTGGAGAAAAATCAAGACTTAAAACAAACACTCTTATGTTGATCCGTCCAGGAGATGTGCATGAGTTTTCAAAGGAGAATAATTTTTATTTTGCAAATCTGGCATTTGATAAAGAGGTGACCGACGAACTGTTTTCTTATCTTACCGATTATTTCCCGGGGGAAAGATTACTGAATTCTAAAAAGCCGCCTTTTGTGGTATTATCGGAAAACGAGAAGTCAAAAATAATGAACACAATAAGCATTATAAATACAATACCTGCCGAAAATACAGAGGAAATCAGATTTAGATTTAAAGTCCTGATCTTTGATATTTTTGTAAAACACTTTTCTGCACAACAAAAAAGTGAGAAAAATCAAATGCCCGAGTGGCTTGAATATACCGTTGAAAAAATGAAAGAAAAAGATAATTTTGTGGGCGGGATTGAAGCGATGGTCAGAATATCATCAAGAACAAGAGAACATATTGCACGGAGCATGAAAAAATACTGCAATTGCACAATTTCGGAGTTCTTAGATGAAATACGGCTTACATATGCCGCCAATATGCTCATAAACAGTAATCTTTCGGTTACGGATATTTGCTATGACAGCGGATATGAAAATCTTTCTTGGTTCTATAAAAAATTCAGTGAAAAATACGGCTGTTCGCCGAGAAAATATCGAAAAATTACTTAATGCCTGCCAGGATGACTCTCTAATTTTCGAAGTTTGTTCAAAGTTTGTTGGCTTTAAAATAAAAGAACTCTGCTTTATTATTAAAGCGGAGTTCAACTTAAAGTTCTTTTAACTTTATTTTCCTAGCCGACAAACGTTCAAGCGACAATTAACGAGCCGTCAAAGGTAGATTTCGTTTTCGAATACTAATACCGCCGAGCCTATAAGCGATGCGTCATCACCAAAGGACGAAAACAAAATTTTGGCGGTATCGCGGCTTGACGGAATCGGAACAGTTCCCACATTTCCTTTTACCTTTTCGAGGAATTTTTCGCCAAGTGAGCAAACCGGACCGCTTAAAATCACCGTTTCAGGATCAAAAATGTTTATTGCATTTATGATGCCTGCCGCAACATATTTTGCCATATTATTGATTGTTTCGACGGCATTTTTTTCGCCTTTTAAGTATCCTTCGGTTACTTCGCTAAAATCGTGATTTCCTGAAGATTTTCCCAAAAGATTACTGTAAAACTTAACGGCTGACGGAATGTTGGCATAAATTTCAAGACAACCTCTGTTGCCGCAGGCACATTTTTCTCCGTTAAGGTCGATGCTCAAATGCCCTATTTCACAGGCGTGACCGTTTTTGCCTGTTAAAATTCTTCCGTTTACAACTCCGCAGCAGCCAACGCCGTGAGTTATATTAATAACCGCAAAATTCTGTTCGTTTTTTGCAGTTCCGTAATATTTTTCGGCAAGGACCGAACAAACAGTGTTTTTTCTTAAATACACAGGAACATCGAACCTGCTTTTTAAGAGTTCTGTTATTTTAACATTTTCAATTCCGTAAAAATTGGTTGGATTTAAAATTATTCCGTTTTCGGAATCAATGGGACCTACCGCACTGACACCTATTCCCAAGACATCGGGATTGTTTTTGATGAAATACTCAACAAGATTTAAAATGATTTCTTCAAGTTCTTCTTTTGTGATGAAATCATATGTAACTTTTTCCCGTGAAATAACTTTTCCTTTTATATCAAAAAGGCACCCTTCGGTATAAGTTCTGGTAATGTTTATCCCAATACTTTTTATGGCACAGTCGTTAAGTTCAAGCAAAATGGGCTTTCTTTTTCCCGCTGCCGAAAGGTCAAGCCCTATCTCTTTTACATATCCTTTGTCCATAAACTCCGAAATAATGTTTGTGAGCGACATTTTGGTAAGACCTGTTATTTTAGAAAGTTCAATTCTCGAAACAGGAGCGTTTAAAGCAAGCATTTTAAGCACCGTGTTTCTGTTTAGAACCTTATTTGTTTTTGAGTTACCCGTTTTCATCAAAATTCTCCCTTTTCCTGTATCTCTGATACTTCGGCGTCAAACATTGAAAAATATCCTTTTTTCTGCATCAGATATAATCCGCCGAACCATAAAACCGCCCCGCCGAGCGGAATTAAAAGAAAAATATCCTGTTTAACTTTAAGTGCAAAAAGAACAATCACACCTATAACCATTATTAGAAGCGGAATTCCGTAAACCAAAAATGCCGCCAAAAAACCCATACCCTCGTTTAAAGAAACGGTAACATCATCGCCTATACTTGCATTTGCAGTGTTTTTCGCCCAAATAAGAGTTTCACCCGAACCGCAGATATTTTCGCAGTTTTGGCACGATGAACCGCACATAGACGACCTTTTTATAAAAATCTGTGCTTTTGAATCTCGTATGCTTCTTACAATTCCCGAAGTATTATATTTCTTTGCCAACTTTAAGCATCTCCTCTGCCGCTTTTAGTGCCGAATCGTTTATAACACTTCCGCTCATAAGCCGTGCTATTTCCCTGATTTTTTCATTTTCATTAAGAAGCGTAATGTTTGATACGGCTTTTCCGTCCTTTTCAGTCTTTGTAACTTTGTAGTGAAAATCAGCAAAAGACGCAACCTGCGGAAGATGCGTTATAACAAACACCTGCTTGTTTTTTGAAACCTGTTTCAGTTTCCTTCCGATTTTTTCGGCCGCACTTCCCGAAACACCTGTGTCAACCTCGTCAAATATCATTGAGGAAACTTTGTCCGAGTCCGAAAGCACAACTTTAAGTGCAAGTATAATTCTTGAAAGTTCGCCTCCGGACGCAATTTTGCAAATCGGTTTAAAAGGCTCGCCTTTGTTGGGGGAAATTAAAAATTCCGCCTTTTCGGCACCGTTTTCATCCGGCTCATTTTCAGTAAACCCTATTTTAAATTCCGATGAACCCATTTCAAGTTCTGAAAGTTCATTGTTTATGAGTTTAGAAAGTCTTTCGGCACCCTCATGCCTTGCATTTGATATAACTTTTGCCTTTTCCAGAACTTCTTTGTAATATTTGTCCTTTTCGGCAGTAAGCCTTTGTATAACACCGTCAAAGTTGTCCGAAATCTCTTTTTCTTTTTTTAAGTTTTCCAGAACATTTAAAATTTCTTCTTCGGTATCGCCGTACTTTTTCTTTAAATTCGAAATTGTGTCAAGCCTTTGCTCAACCTTGTTTATGTCAATCAAATCTTCGTCCAATCCGTCGTTTAAAGAAAAAACAGTTTCTTTTGCGTCATCAAAAAAATACCTTGCTTCACGCATTTTGTCGGCAATTTCAGCAAAAGAAGAATCAAACCTGCCTAAAACCGAGATATTTTCAATACATTCCGCCAAAAGGTCTGAGATTCCTCTCTCGGAATCACTTCCCGATAAAATATAACAGGCATTTTGTGCCGCCTGCCTGATTTTTTCGGAATTTAAAAACTTTTCTCTCTGCATTTTTAAAACTTCTGTTTCGTTCGGCTTTAACCTTGCACCTTCAATTTCAGCAACCTTGAAGTCAAGAATTTCCTTTTTTTCTTTGATTTCTTTTTCCTTTTTTAAAATTTTGTCAAGTTCTCTCTGCTTTTCTTTGTAAACGGAAAAAGTCTTTCTGTAGTCCTCCAGAAGTTTTTCAATTTTAAAATAACGGTCTGAAATTTCACCGTGAAACGAAACATTTAAAATTTCCTGATTGTCGGTCTGACCGTGAATGTTTATTATTTTTGAGCATATTTTGCGTAAAAGGGAAGTTGTTGAAGCATTGCCGTTTATTCTGACCGTATTTTTGCCGTCAGGCTTAATCTCACGCCTTAAAACAATAGGGTCGCCCTCAAAAAAATCAATTCCGTTTTCTTCCAGAATGTCAAAAACCGATTGGTCTTCCGGGTAGATTACCCCCTCAATCACGGTTTTTTCGGCACCGTTTCTTACAATATCTCTGGAACTTCGCTCTCCCGTAAGTAAGTTTACGGAGTCAATAATAACGGATTTTCCGGCTCCTGTTTCACCGGTAAGTGCGTTTAGTCCCTTTTCGAATTCAATGTCGGCTTTGTCTATTACTGCGGCATTTTCAATATGAAGATTTGAAATCATTAACTTACAACCTCATCAATTTTTCTTACTAATTCTTCTGCCTGCTCAGGTGTGGTAAGTGCTATAAATACAGTGTCGTCACCGGCAATCGTTCCTACTATGTTTTCAAATTCAAGAGTTTCAATCGCCATTGCACAGCCTTGTGCCGAACCGGGTATGGCTTTTACCACAACAATGTTCATTGCTGCCTGAATTGTTATAACCGAGTGTTTGAGAAGAGTTATATATCTTGCCCTTGTGTCTGCCGGACTGTCTTTTCCCGGAATGGAATATTTGTATCTTCCGGCATAGTCCGCAACTTTTATAAGCCTTAATTCTTTTATATCTCTTGAAACAGTTGCTTGAGTTACATCATAACCATAGTCTATTAAAAGCCTTGTAAGCTGACCCTGGGTTTCAACAGTGTTTGTTGAAATTATATCCATAATTTTCAAGAGTCTTTGTTTTTTTGACATTTCTTATCCTCTCCTCCTATTTTCTTTCAGCAAGTTTTTTGTTTAACACATCGTAAAAACTTACATTTTTAACTTTTATAAATTGTGCCGAGTTTTTGGAAACGGTAATAATTGCCTCATCGCCGTTTTCGATAGGATATCTCTTTCCGCCGTCCGCAAAAAGGAGAATATCTTCATCGTGCGAAATCTCGGCAGTTACTTTAACTATCTGACTTCCGTCTATAACCATAGGCCTTGTGGTCATTGTATGCGAACAAACAGGGGTCACCGTTAAGGCGTTAAGCGACGGATAAACAACAGGGCCGCCGGCTGAAAGCGAATACGCCGTAGAACCTGTCGGAGTTGCAAAAATAAGTCCGTCCGAATAAAAATCGTTGACAAACACACCGTCTATATAAAGTTTAAGATGTATCATTTTAAGGACATCGCCTTTTGAAATAACAATATCGTTTAAAGCCTCTAAAGTTTTTATCTTTTTGCCGTTTTTTAGAATTTCGGCTTTTGCCATAATCCTTTTTTCGGTTTCAAAATCACCTGAAAGCGTTTTGATTAAAATATCTTCTTCGCCCTTTTGAACCGCGGTAAGAAAACCCAGTCTTCCGAGATTAATCCCTGCAATGGGAAGATTGTACTCAGCCGATTTAACCGCGGCACGCAAAAGCGTTCCGTCACCGCCCAGGGTGATAAGCATATCCGAATTTTCAAAGAGGTTTTCCTCGCTTTTTAAAACTTCGGAATTTTTTACTTCGCTTTCGCAGGAAAAGACACTAAACCCTGATTTAATCAACTTTTCAGCAAAATAAGAGGCATATTCGTAATTTTCGGTGTTTGTGGAATTTACAATAATTCCCGCCTTTTTCATATCTATTCTTCCTTGTCAAGAGTTTTGTGACTCAAATCTATAATATTTCTGACATCAATTTCTTTTTCTTCTTCTTTGTGCTTTGAAAGATATAAAAGGTATTCAATATTTCCCTCAGGCCCTTTAATTGGAGAAAAAGAAAAGTTTTTGGGATAAAGCCCTATGCTTTTTGCAAAACAAATAATATCTTCAGCCACCGAATAATGGACTGAAATGTCCCTTACAACACCTTTTTTGCCGACATTTTCCCTGCCTGCTTCAAACTGCGGTTTTATAAGGCATAAAATTTCGCCGTCACCGTTTAAAAGTTTGTACGCCACGGGGAGCACCAATTTCAATGAAATAAACGAAACATCTATAGAAGCAAACCCCGGTTTTTCTCCGATGTCTTCTTCTGTTACATTTCTTATGTTGGTACGCTCCATATTTATGACCCGGCTGTCCTGCCTGAGTTTCCAGGCAAGTTGGCCGTAACCTACATCAACCGAGAAAACTTTAACTGCTCCGTTTTGCAGCATACAGTCCGTAAATCCGCCGGTTGACGCACCTATATCCATACAAACAAGTCCTTCCAAGTTAACGCCGAACTCGTTTATTGCTTTTTCAAGTTTCAGACCGCCTCTTGAAACATAGGGGTTTTGTTTTCCCCTTACTTCAACCTTGTCGCCGTCTTTAACAACATCTCCCGCTTTGTCGGCTTTCTGTCCGTTTATGTAGACGCAGCCGCTCATTATTATTCTTCTTGCCTTTTCACGGCTTTCCGTAAATCCGTTTTCGGCAAGATACAAATCAAGTCTTGTTTTCATTAAAATTCCAGCCTTTTTTCAAGTGACTCTTTGTCCATTGACAAACTTTTCAAAAGTTCTCCGACACTTCCGTGGGTAACAAACCCGTTAAGTGCGATAATTTCAGCGTCAACCCCCGAAATCCCTCTTTCAAATAATTCGGAAAGAATTTTCTGACCGATGCCGCCGTTTTCCATACTGTCCTCTATAATGCGGAGTCTTTTTGTCTTTGAAACAGATTTTTCAATAATGCCAAAATCAATGTCCGATACACAGTTAAGGTGAATGTGATCGCCGTCAAACTTTGTCCTTTCCAAAATTCCTGTCATCTGAGAATAGGTAACAACGGTTACTTTTTCTCCCGACCTCATCAAAACCCCTTCTTTAAGGTTTGTAACTTTGTTTCCTTCAGGTGCGGTTCCTTTCGGATACCTTATAAAAACACAACCCGTTTCATCATAAACTGCAGAGTAAACAGCCTTTTCAAGTTCGCATTTTGTGTACGGAGTAAAAATTACCGAATTCGGAATGTGGCTTAAAAATGAAACATCAAAAATTCCCTGATGAGTTTCGCCGTCTTTTCCCGTAATTCCGGCTCTGTCAACCATAAAAACAGCGTGGCCGCCGTTAAGCGAAATATCGTGAATTATGTTGTCATACGCCCGCTGAAGAAAAGTCGAATATATAAATATAACGGGGATTTTTCCCATTTTGGAAAGCCCGCCCGCAAATGTAACCGCGTGTGCCTCTGCAATCCCTTCATCAAAAAATCTTTCGGGAAATTTCTCTTTATATACGCTAAGTCCCACCGATTCTGCCATTGCACAGCAAACTGCAACAATATTTTCATTTTTTTCGGCAATATCACAAACAGTTTTTCCTGCCAGATATGAATAACTTTTTTCAGAAATAGTGTCGCAGACCGGCAAAGTCTTGTCAAACTTTCCGACACCGTGATAAATGTTGGGATTTTGCTCTGCAAAGGAATATCCCTTGCCTTTTTTTGTAACAGTGTGAATCAAAACAGGTTTGTCCAATTTTTTCACACCCTCAAAAACCTTGATAAGGGTTTCGGTGTCATGCCCGTCAACAGGCCCTATATAGTTAAATCCCAAATCGTCAAATATAGTGTTGGGAAGAACTGTGTGCTTAACTCCTTTTTTGACATCTGAAATAAAAGTTTCGGTTATTTTTCCGAGAATAGGTACTCTCTCAATAGTCCCTTTAACCTTTTCTTTGAAATTTCTGTACTCGGGAGCCGTTCTTATCTTTGAAAGATAATTGTGAATACCGCCCGTATTTTTGCCGATTGACATATCGTTATCGTTTAATATTACGATTAAATTTGTTTTCTTTCTTCCGGCATTGTTAAGTGCCTCAAGCGAAACTCCGTTGGAAATTGATGCGTCGCCCACAATGGCTATGGCATAATTATCAGAGCCGTCAATCTTCATTGCTTCCGAAATGCCGTAGCAAACCGAAACGGCAGTTCCTGCATGACCTGTGTTGAAAGCGTCAAATATGCTTTCGTCTGACTTCGGAAATCCCGAAATTCCGCCGAATGAACGGATACTTTTCAATTCTTCTTTTCTGCCGGTGAGCATTTTGTATACATAACACTGATGGCCCACATCAAAAACAATTTTATCCCGGGGAACATCAAACACTTTTAAAAGTGCAAGCGTAATTTCAACAACACCGAGGTTTGAGGCTAAATGCCCTCCCGTGTTTGAAACAGTATCTATAAGATATTTCCTTATTTCCCCCGAAAGTGTGTTTAACGCTCCTATGCCTAATTTTTTAACATCTTCGGGATAATTTACAGACTCTATTATCATTTGTTACCCCCGAATTTAAAAAGACTTAAAACCTTTCCGGCAAAGGCGACAATTTCTTTATTTTTGCCTATGGCAAAACTTTTTCCCACTGCTTTTCCTCCGACTGTCGTTGCCGAAACAAGTCCCATTATGCAAAGTGAAATCAGAATACTTTTTGCTCCGAACGACGAAAGATTCAAACCTGCTATTATGTATGTAGAAATACTTCCCGAAACAATTCCGCAGACATCTCCTATAACATCGTTGCAGACGCTTGAAACCTTTTCGGCGTTTTTAATAAGGAGCAAACTTTCTTTTGCTCCCTTAACTTTGTCGGCTGCCATTGCGTGAAACGAAATTTCCGAAACGGATGTAACCGCAACACCGATTATATCAAACATTATACCTATCGAAATTACAACAAGAAGTATTATAAATCCATATATTATTTTAATTTCGGACAAAACGGCATCTGACAAAAACTGCATTAAAACTGCAAGAGAAAATGTCAGAAACGTAATGCTCAAAACATATTTTCTGTGTGATTTTTTCTTATTTTTCTTACCTGCCATTTAACCACCTTGAGCAATAATTATATCGTGTGGCAGTATGCACGGTAAAATTTACGGCTTAGGTCGGGTTGGTTTTCCCGGCATTTCATACCTGCCGTCGCCGGTTCAGGCGGTTTCCCTTTAACGAAAGCCCTTTTAAAAAAGTACCCGATTGCCACTTAGTCCGCACTGTAATCCCGTGCATACCTGATAACACGGAGAAAAATCAATTTCCCCGCCAACAGTCTAGAAGATTTCCTTGACAGTCAACTGCATTCTTAGCCTCTTTTGCAGGTGGGGTTTCACAGAGCAATAACTTTTAAAAACCGTACGCTTTTTTAAAAAGTCTGATCCCTGATTCACCGCAGCCACTCAAGGCAGGCTACTCTGCCCACAGCAAATCGCTTTACCGCAAAGCAGGTTTAATCCTTTGTCGTACCTCAAACCGAAAGCAGCTTTACAGCCGTCACTATGCAGCCAAGGCACAAGCAGAGGTCTCCACGGTAAAAGGGTTAAAATTGCATGCCATTGCAATCCGCCCTTAAACCTTAACTTCCAGCATCAACCCTAAACTGGGCGTAAAAAGCCAACACCAGAAACTTCATCGATATGCCCTTTAACGGATTTTTAGGCCCGTCCTGGGAATACAGCCGTCTGACTAGAATACTGCACCACAATAGGCACGAGGTTTAACCCTTACACCTATACGCAATAATTATATCACAACCTATTAATAAAGTAAATACATTTTTTGTTTTTTCTTTGTTGACTAATCGGGTAAAAGGGTGTATAATGAGCAGGATAGTTTAAAACTGTCGCTTAATTTTTGATTATGAAAGGAAATGATGTAATGAGCAGAGTTTACAACTTTTCGGCAGGGCCTTCAATGTTACCTGAGAAAGTTCTCGAAACTGCAGCAAAGGAAATGCTTGACTATAAAGGCTGCGGTATGAGTGTAATGGAGATGAGCCACCGATCTAAAGTTTATGATGAAATCATCAAAACTGCGGAGGCTGATTTAAGAAGCCTTATGTCTATTCCTGATAACTATAAAGTGTTGTTTCTTCAGGGCGGTGCGTCAAGCCAGTTTGCTATGGTTCCGTTAAACCTTATGACGAAAAATAAAAAAGCAGATTATGTTATTACGGGTCAGTGGTCTAAAAAAGCATTCAAAGAGGCTTCAATTTACGGCGAAGCAAGAAAAGTTGCCTCGTCTGAAGATAAAGTTTTCAGTTACATACCCAAACTTACAAAAGATATGTTTGACCCTGAAGCGGATTATGTTCATACAACAACAAACAATACAATTTACGGTACAAAGTATAAAACTGTTCCGGATACCGGAAATGTTCCTTTGGTAACCGATATGTCATCCTGCATTTTGTCAGAACCGGTTGATGTTTCAAAATACGGACTTATTTATGCCGGTGCACAGAAAAATGTCGGTCCTGCCGGTGTTACAATCGTAATTGTAAGAGAAGATTTAATCGGAAATGCAATGGATATCACTCCTACAATGTTTGATTATAAAATTCATGCGGATAACGGTTCGCTTTATAACACTCCGCCTTGCTACGGCATTTATGTTTGCGGTCTTGTGTTTAAATATCTTAAGGAAGATATCGGCGGACTTTCCGAGATGGAAAAAATCAATGTTGAAAAAGCCAATATTCTTTATAATTTCCTTGATGAATCGGAAATGTTTAAAGGCACGGTCGTAAAAGAAGACCGTTCTCTTATGAATGTTCCGTTTGTAACGGGAGATGACGAACTTAATGCTAAATTTATCAAAGAAGCGGCTGAAAAAGGTTTTGTAAACCTTAAGGGACACAGAACAGTGGGCGGTATGAGAGCAAGTATTTATAATGCTATGCCGACAGAAGGCGTTAAGGCTCTTGTTTCCTTTATGAAGGAATTTGAAACCCAAAATAAATAACTTCTTTGTTTGATGAAAGGAAATTTTGCTATGTTTGAAATATATACTTTAAATAAAATCGCCGAAGTCGGAACTTCAAGACTGGGAGATAACTATAATGTTACCGATGTTTTGGGAAATCCCGACGGCATAATGGTAAGAAGTGCCGCTATGCACGATTTTGAATTCGGCGAAAACTTAAAGGCAATTGCAAGAGCCGGTGCCGGAACAAACAATATTCCGGTTGAAGAATGTGCCGAAAAAGGCATAGTTGTTTTCAACACTCCCGGTGCAAATGCAAATGCAGTTAAAGAACTCGTTATCGCAGGTCTTTTGCTTTCTTCAAGAAATATCATAGGCGGCGAAAAATGGGTTTCAACTTTAAAAGGCGAGGGCGATGCGGTAGGAAAACTCGTTGAAAAAGGCAAAAGCAATTTCGCAGGTCCTGAAATTTCGGGTAAAAAACTCGGCGTAATCGGTCTCGGTGCTATAGGCGTAATGGTCGCAAATGCCGCTCATTCGCTCGGTATGGAAGTTTTGGGTTACGATCCTTATATTTCTGTTGACGCTGCATGGGGGCTTTCAAGAAAGATTATCCATGTTAAAACAATAAATGAAATTTTTTCGGAATGTGATTATATCACACTTCATATTCCGCTTAACGACGAAACTAAGAATACGCTTAATAAAGACGCTTTAGATTCTATGAAAGACGGCGTGAGAATTTTAAACTTTGCAAGAGGCGGTCTTGTTGATAACGACGCTCTTAAAGAAGCACTTTCAAGCGGAAAAGCCGCAAAATATGTAACAGATTTTCCGTCGGACGCTTTAATCGGCACGGAAAATGTTATCTGCATTCCGCATCTCGGTGCTTCAACACCCGAATCTGAAGATAACTGTGCTGTAATGGCTGCAAATGAACTTAAAGATTATCTTGAAAACGGTAATATCAAAAATTCCGTAAATCTTCCTAACTGCCAGGCTGCAAGAGAGGGAGAGGCAAGAATTTGCGTAATTCATAAAAATGTTCCGGCAATGCTCAGCAAAATGTCAAATATTCTTGCTGATGACGGAATCAATATCGCAAACCTTACAAATAAAAGCAAAGGCGATTTTGCTTATACAATAATAGATGTTGAAAAGTTAGATGATAATGTAGAGTCCGCAATTAAGGCGATAGAAGGTGTTATAAGGGTCAGAATAATCAAATAAAGTGCGGTTTGGAACGCAGATTTTCCGATTCCCAAGACTTTTTCCGACTCTTTATGAGGGTTAACCCAATTTACACGAACGGAGATAAAAAAGATATGGATTTGTTAAAAGAGGTAAGAATAGTGCCCGATTTTCCCAAAAAAGGCATTCAGTTTTATGATATTACAAGCGTTCTTCAAAATCCTGAGGCATTTAAAGAAACGGTTGATAAGATGTGCGAACTGATTGAAACTGTTGATTGCGATGTTATTGCCTGCCTTGAGGCGAGGGGATTTTTGTTTGCATCGGCAATTGCTTATAAATTGGGTAAAAGTTTAATTCCTATCAGAAAAAAAGGAAAACTTCCTTATGAAACGGTTTCTGCCGAATTTGAACTTGAATATGGCACGGATACGCTTGAAATGCACAAAGATGCAGTTAAAAAAGGGCAAAAAGTCGTAATAGTTGATGATTTGCTTGCAACAGGCGGAACTTTGGAGGCGTCTTCAAGACTTGTAGAAACTTTGGGCGGTGTTGTTTCGGGTGTAGTCTGCTTTATCGAGTTTGATAACCTCGGGGGCAGGGAAAAACTCGGCAGCAGGAAGGTTATGTCGGTTACTCACACTGTTGTATACGAATAATCGGTGTGTGAATTTTGCCGGTAAGACAATTTTAGAAAAGAACTTAAATATTGCAACCCGTTGCTGATTTAACGGGTTGTTTTTTTGTGTTGATTATTTTATGTGTTTGTGATAAAATGGTTTGGAATTGTAAACGGAGGGGTATTATGAATAATATATTTGTTGCATTTTTTACAGTAATTACAATGCTTCTCTACGCATTGCCGGGTTACCTTCTTATAAAATCAAAAATGATTGATGAGGGAGGCATTTCAAATTTTGCCAAACTTTTAATGTTTGTCTGCCAGCCGGTGCTTGTAATTTATTCGCTTACGGTTGTTCCTTTTAGCGTTGAGTTCGGACTCAAACTGCTTACCGCACTTGTGTTTATGTTTTTCATTCAGTTCGGTTCAATGTTTGTTATGTATCTTATATTCAGAAATAAAATGGAGAATGTTAAGTATAGGATTTATGCCATAGCCTGCTGTATGGGAAATTATGCTTTTATGGGTATTCCTGTTTTGGAGGCAATGATTCCCGGCAATCCCGAAGCGGTTGCATATACTTCAATGGCGTCTGTTGCACTCAATGTTTCAGGCTGGACTTTTGCTTCGTTTATCATTTCTCAGGACAAAAAATACATAAGCCCCAAAAAGGTGTTTTTTAATCCTGTTATGCTTGCGTTTTATGTTGCACTTCCGCTTTTTTTATTTAATATAAAATTGCCGGGACAGTTAAACACCGTTGTTACAACACTCGGCAGAATGACGACGCCTCTATGTATGCTCATATTGGGTATGAGGCTTGCAACAACAACATTTAAGAGTGTATTTTTTAATGTTAAACAGTATATGCCTGTGGCAGTCAAACAAATTTTACTGCCTTTTGCGGCACTCATGATTTTAAAACTTCTGCCTGTCGACCACGTAATGCGTGAATCGGTCTATATAATGCTTTGCTGCCCGATTGCAAGCGTTGTTCTTAATTTTTCGGAACTTATCGGTCAGGGTCAGAAAACGGCTTCCGAAATGGTTCTTTTGGGAACGGCATTAAGTTCGGTCACCATACCTTTTATGATGATATTTGCTTAATTTCTAATACTGTTGACTTTAAGATTTTTGTTTGATATAATCATTTGGGTGTATTGATTATATATAAGAGAAAGGATTCTTGTGTAAATGAACATAATAATTGTTGGACTTGGTAAAGTCGGACAGAAACTTGCAGAAAGATTAAGCAGTGAAGAGGAACACAACATTACTGTTGTTGACACCAAAAGAAATGTTATACAGGGCATTGTGAATGAATATGATTGTCTTGGAGTTTCGGGAAACGGTGCCAGTATCGATACATTGACGGAGGCAGGTGTTGAAGAAGCCGACCTTTTGATAGCGGTTACAAATTCTGATGAAATCAATCTTCTCACTTGTTTTATTGCCAAGAAAAAAGGAAACGATTTAAGTACAATTGCAAGGGTCAGAAAACCGGAATACGGAAAAGAACTTCATTTGTTTAAAGAAGATTTTGGACTTGCTATGATAATTAACCCCGAACTTACTGCGGCAAACGAAATTGCAAGAATTATAAGATTTCCGTCGGCAATTCAAATTGATACATTTGCAAAAGGAAGAGTTGAAATATTAAAATTTAAAATTGATAATAACTCTCAGCTCGATAATACTGAGATAAAAGAACTATCTTCAAAATTCGGCTGCGATATATTGGTATGCGGCGTTGAACGCGGCGAAAAAGCAATTATTCCTACGGGTGATTTTGCCTTAAAAGCAGGGGATTATATAAGCATTGTTGCATCTTCCGAAAATGCCGCTTATTTTATTAAGAAAATGGGCGTCGGAAGCAATAAAATAAAAGATACTATAATAGTGGGCGGCGGAACAACGGCGGTCTATCTTGCCAAAAGGCTTATTTCTTCGGGTGTTCATGTTAAAATTATAGAACATAACAGCCAAAGGTGTGATGAACTTTGTTCAATACTTCCCAAAGCAACAATTATAAACGGTGACGGAACCGAAAATATGATTTTGCAGGAAGAGGGAATTGAAAACGCTGATTCTTTTGTTGCACTTACAAATATCGATGAGGAAAACATTATGCTTTCTCTCTATGCCAAAAGTATTTCAAAATGTAAGGTGATAACCAAAATCAACAGAATTGCTTACGATGAGGTAATAAGCAATCTGGGTCTTGATACTATTATATATCCTAAAGATATTACTGCCGAATATATCGTAAGATTTGTAAGAGCAAAAAATAATTCAATCGGCAGCAATATAGAAACAATGCACTTTATTTTGGACGGAAAAGCAGAAGCACTTGAATTCAGAATAAAAGAAAAGTCACCTGTTTTGGGCTTTACAATCGAAGAACTGAAACTTAAGGATAATATTCTGATTGCGTGCATAAACCGTAAGGGAAATATTATAACCCCGAGAGGAAAAGATACAATAGTAGTCGGCGATACTGTTATCGTAGTAACTACAAATAAGGGATATAAAGATATTTCCGATATTTTGAGGAATAACTGATTTTTGTCATATAAAGAAGGATACTGAAATGAATTACAAAGTAATTTCTTACACATTGGGCTGGGCTTTAAATATTGAGGCGGCGTGTATGGTTTTGCCGCTTATCTGTTCATTGGTGTTGGGAGAACCTTATGTTCTTACATTCGGAATGTGCATTTTAATCTGTCTGATTATAGGTTGCCCGCTCGTTATAAAACAACCCAAAAATAAGGGCATATTTGCAAAAGAGGGACTTGTTATAGTCGCACTCAGTTGGATTTTTATAAGTATTATAGGTGCACTTCCGTTTGTGTTTTCGGGTACTGTGCCGAATTTTATCGATGCACTTTTTGAAACTGCATCGGGATTTACGACAACGGGTGCTTCAATTTTGACAGATGTTGATATTATGCCGAAATCGCTTTTGTTCTGGAGGAGTTTTACCCATTGGATAGGCGGTATGGGCGTTATTGTGTTTCTTGTTGCAATACTTCCGCTTTCGGGAAGCAATAATCTTCATCTTATAAGGGCGGAAAGCCCCGGTCCGTCTGTCGGAAAACTCGTTCCCAAAGTTAAAACGACCGCTAAAATACTTTATCAGATATATATTTCGCTCACCGCTTTGGAAATAGTGTTTCTTTTGCTTGGCGGACTTGATGTTTTCGAAGCATTGACCCTGTCCTTCGGAACTGCCGGCACAGGCGGATTTGCAATAAGAAATTCGGGTCTTGCGGAGTATACGCCTTATGTGCAGAATGTTATTACAGTTTTTATGATAATTTTCGGCGTGGATTTTAGTTTTTATTATCTGTTGCTTATAAGAAAATTCAGGTCCGCAATTAAGATGGAAGAGGTAAAAACATATTTTGTCATAATAATATGCTCAATTCTTCTTATTTTCTTTAATATACAGAGTATGTATAATTCGGCGGCAGACGCTTTAAAAGACAGTGCATTTCAGGTTGGTTCCATAATAACCACGACAGGTTATTCGACCTGCGATTTTAACCTGTGGCCGTCATTTGCAAAAACCTTATTGGTAGGTTTAATGTTTATTGGTGCCTGTGCCGGAAGTACGGGCGGAGGAATAAAAGTTTCAAGAATTATTATATTTTTTAAGAGTATAGCAAAGGAAATCAAAATTCTTGTCCATCCCGGAACATCTGTAAAAGTAACACTTAACGGCAAAGCCATTGAACACGAAACTTTAAGAGGTATAAATGTCTTTTTTGCGGCATATATTGCAGTGTTTACAGTATCGCTTTTAGTAATAAGCCTTGATAATTTTGATTTTACGACTAACTTTACGGCGGTTGCGGCAACTCTGTCTAATATAGGCCCGGGACTTTCAAAAGTCGGCCCTGCCGCAAACTTTTCTATTTATTCGCCGGTTTCAAAACTTGTTTTAACTTTTGCGATGATAGCAGGCAGGCTTGAAATATTCCCGATGTTTGCACTGTTTTCAAAATCTGCATGGAAAAAATAAAATTTATATTGCGGCTTTGACAAAAGAAATTTTGCCAAAGTCTGCTTTTATATTGAATTATCAGTGCTGTTATGATAAAATTTATTCGAGGTGATTTAATTGTCAAAGTGGGATAAAGATTATATAGGTCTTTGTAAAAGAATTCTTTCGGAAGGGACAGAGGTTGAAAACCGTACCGGGGTGAATTCGGTGAAAGTTCCTTCGCATCACTTTCATTTTGATTTAAGCGATGAGTTTCCTATCCTTACAACCAAGCAGCTTTTTATAAGACAGGCTGTGCTTGAAATGCTTTGGATTTATCAGGCTCAGTCAAACGATGTACGCTGGCTTAAGGAAAGAAATGTAAATATATGGAATGAATGGGAAATAGATGATGAAGGTTTCTGGAACGCCGAGCAAATGTTTTTCGAAGACGGAAAAGTAAGAAAAGAAAAAATCAAAAAGGATTTCGGCAAGCAATGGGCTCACACAATAGGTACGGCATACGGTTATATCGTAAATAAGTTTCAGATGACGCAGGAACTCATACATAAATTAAAACATAACCCGGAAGACAGAAGAATGATTATGACTCTTTGGCAGAATGATTATCTTAAAACAGCGGTGCTTCCTTCCTGTGTCTGGTCAAGCGAGTGGGATGTAACAGACGGGAAACTTAATGTCTGGGTTCATCAGAGAAGCTGCGATGTACCTTTGGGGCTTCCTTTTAATGTAACTCAGTATTCGGTTCTGCTTTCAATGCTTGCACAGGTTACGGGATTAAAACCCGGAACAGTTGACTGGAGCATTAAAGACGCTCATATTTATGTAAATCAGATAGACGGAATTAAAGAACAAATAAAGAGATTTGATGAAAAAGGAGATTTGCCCGCACCGAAGTTGTGGCTTAATCCTGATGTTGATGACTTTTTTAAGTTTGATAATTCAGCAGAATGTAAAGATGTAAAATTGATAGGATATGAACATATGGGAAAAATTTCTTTTCCCATTGCACAGTAGGTGGTAATATGACAATATCAATAATTGCGGCAGTAGGCAAAAATATGGAACTCGGAAAGAAAAACAGCCTTATTTGGCATCTTCCTGACGATTTAAAGTTTTTTAAAGAAACAACTATGGGTAAAACGGTTATAATGGGGCGGAAAACATTCGAATCGTTGCCAAAAGCACTTCCGGGAAGAAAAAATATTGTAATTTCTTCTGATAAGGACTTGAAATTAGAAGGTGCGGCAGTGGTAAATTCTTTAGAAGACGGACTAAATCTTTCTGATACGGACGAAATATTTGTTATAGGCGGAGAAAGCATTTATAAAGCATTTTTGAATATGGCGGATAAAATATACCTTACTGAAATTGATGCCGCCGATGATTGCGCCGATGTTTTTTTTCCTGAGTTTGACAGAAAACAGTACAGTGCTGAAGTTTTGAAAGAAAATGAAAATAACGGAATAAAATTTAAACATATTTTATATCAAAAAAAGTAAAGGAAAGGCTTATGAAAAAGAAAATTTCTGTAATTTTAACATTAGTGTTGGTTGTAAATATAATCGGTATAAGTGCTTCCGCGGCAACGGTTGACGGCAAGTATATTTCATCAAAGGGTGCCTGCGTGATGGATTTTGAAACAGGCGATATCATTTATGAACTGAATAAGGATGTCGAAAGGTCGGCGGCAAGTATGACCAAAATAATGAACGCATATTTGGTTTACGAGGCAATGGCAAACGGCAAAATTTCACTTGATACAGTAGTTCCCATAAGTTCGAGGGTATACGGCAACAATACCTTTCAGGGAGAAATATACTTAAACCCAAACGCAAGATATACCGTTGATGAAATACTGGGAATTATGCTTACAATGTCGTCCTGCGGTGCGGCAACTGCACTTTCCGAACTTGTCGGGGGAACTGAAAGCAATTTTGTTAAAATGATGAATGAAAAAGCAAAACAGATGGGAATATCCGCATACTATAATGATTGCTGCGGTTTTGTTCCGAATAAAGTGACGCCGCTTGCAATGGTAACACTTGCAAGAAATATTATTAACGATTATCCCGATATTTTAAACAGAACTTCTAAAAGATATGTTGAATTCAGGGGCGGAAAATATAAATCCACCAACAGACTTTACGATACATACTATTATGAAGGCGTTGACGGAATGAAGACCGGAACTGCGTCTTTTGCCGGCTGTTGTTTTTTAGGAACCGCAAAAAGGGACGGAAGAAGAATTATAACGGTAACTATGGGCTCAAACTCGTCCGGGGAGCGGTTTACCGATACCATTAAACTTATGGATTACGGATTCAGCGTTGTAAATTCAAAAGAAAATAATATTTACTTTACCAATATGAGGACAATCATAAACGGAAACGAAGTCCCGACATTTGAGTATGCAGGAAGCAGTCCCCATGCTCTTGTTGCGGCAGAAGACCTCAGAAATTACGGATTTGATGTCATCTGGCATCAGGATACTTTAACGCTTGAAATTATATATAAGGGAAGCGAAATAACTCCAATACCTCTTGAAATGTATAAAACCAATGCGGGTAAAAAGGCATTTAACATAGTTAAAAACAATACTGTTAAAGTCTGTGTTAAGTCGGGAGACAGAACAAAATATCTTACGGATATTTATAATGTGGGCGGATATGCACTTATCTCAATAGATGAATTCCAAGAATTTTATGATTTCTTCTGGAGTTTTGATGACAATGCCGCTTATATAACTGCGAAATAATAAGCAAAAAGGAGCGTAAAAACGCTCCTTTTTGCTTATTTTTTCAGTATTGTCCGGCTTCTTTTGCTTTTTTAAAATGCCCAAAGCCGTCATCAATTATTTTAAAAATATTTTTTGTGCATACTGCACATAATTAATTTGCAGTTTTTTTATTTTTATTTATTGACTTTGATAAAAGTGTATGCTACAATGAAAACGATTTCAGGAAAGGAGAGATTGAAATGGCAGGAGATTTAAATGCGTTTCAGAATCTAAGTAAAGATACAGAAGCGGTTGACGCTTCAAAAAAAGTAAGAATAGGTATTATCGGTACAGGTTGGATTGCAGAGGCACATGCAAGAGAATATTTAAAAATGCCTGATGTTGAAATTGTTGCACTTTCTGATTTAGTTCCCGGAAAGGCAGAGGCATTTGCTAAAAAAATGGGAATTGAAGGTGCTAAGTATTACGGCATACATACAGAATTGCTTGCTGATTTGGCAAATCTTAAACTCGACGGTGTAAGCGTTTGTACATATAATATGACACACGCGGTTTGTGCTATTGATTCATTAAAAGCAGGACTTGATGTTTTGCTTGAAAAGCCAATGTGCGTAACAATTGAAGAAGCAGTTGCAATAAGAAAAGCCGAAAAAGAAACAGGTCATTTTGTTTCTGTAGGATTCCAGCCGAGATTTGATCCTAATATGCAGATGGTTAAAAAAGTTGTTGAATCGGGCGTATTGGGTAAAATTTATTATATTCAGACAGGCGGCGGAAGAAGAAGAGGTATTCCTGTTCCTTTCGGCACAACATTTATTGAAAAAGACACTGCAGGTCTTGGTGCATTGGGCGATATCGGATGTTACTCACTCGATATGCTTTTAAATGCAGTAGGATATCCGAAACCGCTTACAGTTTCGGGTTATGTTTCCAATTTCTTTGGAACAGATCCTAACTATGTCACATATCAGGATATAGATCATCCCGAATACGCTGAAAAATTCGGTGTTGACGATTTTGCAGCAGGTTTTGTTCGTCTTGAAGGCGGCATCATCTTAGACTTCAGAATTGCATGGGCTATGAACATTGATTCACCTTGCGACGCTATCATTCTCGGTACAAAGGGCGGACTCAGAATTCCTGCAACAGATTGCTGGAACGGTTCAATCGGCGGTCCTCTCACAATTTACTCAGAAGTCGGCGGCGAACAGGTTGAAACAAAGATTCCTATGAAAGAAGCAAAGGTATATCACTTCGAACTTAAGATTCGTTCATTCCTTGACGCTATTAAGAATCATACCGCTGCTCCGATTCCTACAAGTCAGATTATTTACAACCAGGCTATTTTGTCAGGTATCAGAAAATCTGCCGATGTGGGTAAAGAAATCGAACTTGAAATACCTGAAGTTTAATTTTAAAATTTATAAAGTCCTTCCGAATTCCGGAGGGACTTTTATATTTTTTTTGTTTTCTACTTGATTTTAGGGTAAATTAATTGTATAATAATATACAATGTAAAAATGGTACGAGGTGTGATTGATGAAGATTAAAGAATTGTTTTCTTCGTACGGTTCGTTGGACGGCAAAGAAGTTGCGGTAAACGGCTGGATAAGAAATATGAGAGATTCAAAAGTTTTTGGTTTTATAGAATTAAACGACGGTTCATTTTTCAAAAATATCCAAGTTGTTTTTGAAGACGGTAAAATTTCAAATTTTGCGGAAATCTGCAAGTTGAATATCGGTGCGTCAATAAGAGTTAAAGGTACTGTTGCCGTAACACCCGGTGCGAAACAGCCTTTTGAAATCAAGGCGTCAAATATTGATGTTGAAGGCGAAAGCACTCCCGATTATCCGTTGCAGCCTAAAAGGCATACTTATGAATATTTAAGAACAATGCCGCATTTAAGAGCAAGGACAAATACATTTTCGGCAGTTTTCAGAGTTCGTTCCCTTATTGCATATGCAATTCACAAATTCTTTAATGAGAGGGGATTTGTATATGTTCATACTCCGCTTATAACAGGCTCTGACTGCGAAGGTGCAGGGGAAATGTTCAGGGTTACGACGCTTGACCTTAACGATGTTCCGAAAGATGAAAACGGCAAAGTCGATTATTCAAAGGACTTTTTCGGCAGAGAAACATCACTTACAGTTTCAGGCCAGTTGGAAGGCGAAACTTTTTCAATGGCATTTGGCGATATTTATACTTTCGGCCCTACTTTCAGAGCAGAAAACTCAAACACTACAAGACACGCAGCAGAGTTCTGGATGATTGAACCGGAAATTGCTTTTGCGGATTTGAATGATAATATGGCACTTGCTGAAGATATGCTTAAATTTGTAATAAGTTATGTCCTCGAAAATGCACCTGAAGAAATGGAATTTTTCAATAAGTTTATTGATAAAGGTCTTCTTGAAAGATTAAACGGAATTTTAAACAGTGAATTCGGAAAAGTTACTTATACAGAAGCAATCGATATTCTTTTAAAGAGCGGAAAGAAATTTGAATATCCTGTAAAATGGGGAATTGATCTTCAGACGGAACATGAAAGATATTTAACTGAAGAAGTATTCAAAAAACCTGTTTTTGTTACGGATTATCCAAAAGAGATTAAGGCATTTTATATGCGTCTTAACGATGACTCAAAAACAGTTGCCGCAATGGATTGCCTTGTCCCGGGAATAGGGGAGATAATAGGCGGAAGCCAGAGAGAAGAAAGACTCGATGTTTTGCTTTCAAGAATGAAAGAACTCGGACTTAAAGAAGAAGAATATAAGAATTACCTCGACCTTAGAAGATTCGGCGGAACAAAACACGCGGGATTTGGTCTCGGATTTGAAAGAGCCGTTATGTATCTTACGGGTATGAGCAATATCCGTGATGTCCTTCCGTATCCGAGAACAGTTAATAACCTTGCATAGGAGATGGTATTTTGAAATACACATATAAGACCAACGGGGTTTGTGCTGCAGGCATTGAATTTGAAGTTGATGAGAACGGGATAGTTTCAAATGTTAAATTTAAAGGCGGATGCAGCGGAAACACTCAGGGAGTTGCAAAACTTGCCGAAGGCAGAAAAAAAGACGAATTAATAGGACTTTTGGAGGGCATTAACTGCGGTTTTAAAGGAACTTCATGTCCTGACCAGTTGGCAAAAGCACTAAAAGAAATTTAAAGTTCGCGGAAATGCAAATAATTATTTGCATTTCCCGTTTTTTTACTTGACAAACAATCTAAAATACACTATAATACTATTTGTTATCTGGGTGTGGCGCAGATGGTAGCGTGCTTGAATGGGGTTCAAGAGGCCATGAGTTCAAATCTCATCACTCAGACCATATCGGAATGGACTTTGCTCCATTCCGATTTTTCTTTGGTGTCTTTAGATGTGGAAATACCCCCCCAGTCCTACTGGGGGAAGATAAAAACTTTAGTATATGAAAATAAAACCTCCTATGATTTAAGAAAAATCAGGCATACGCGACGTCATTCCTCCTTTAAGGGGAAAATTAGTCATACGCAGAAAAATCAGTCATACGAGGCGGCATTCCTCCTTTAAGGAGAAAATTAGTCATACGCAGGAAAATCAGTCATACGCGACGTCATTCCTACTTTTTTGCAAAAGGCACGCCCGGCTCGCCTGTTAACTTGCAAGCACGCTCTCTGACGGCTCACAGCCGCTGCCGCCTTTTTGCGAGAGTGCCTTTGGTGCCGAAACTCTTGATTTTACTGCATTTTTCCTTAAGTTCCGTAAGAACACCCGCATAAAAAGACGACGGATGCAGAGGCATCCGTCGCCATTTATACAAATTATAACCAAGTAATTTGAAAACAGTGTCACTGAACTTTCCGGACCTATAACAGTATAACAACAGTTTAAACTTGTTTATCGTTTCCGTAACTTTTTAAAAAAATCCGATAACAGCGAAGCACATTCATTTTCTAAAACTCCTCCTGTGATTTCAGGATGATGGTTGTAGTTTTTGACCTTAGATAAATCAACGGCAGTTCCGAAACTCCCGCTTTTTGGTTCAAAAGCGCCAAAAACAACTCTGTCAATGCGGGAATTAATGACAGCACCGCCGCACATAGGACAAGGCTCAAGTGTTACATATAAAGTGCAGCCCGAGAGTCTCCATGCCCCCGTCTTTTTGCAGGCTTTGTTGATTGCATTAATTTCGGCGTGTGCAGTTGAAAGATTTAAAATTTCACGCTTGTTGTAACCTCTTCCTATTATTTTTCCGTCTTTGACAATTACGGCCCCAACAGGCACCTCATCGTATTTTAATGCCTTTTTTGCTTCATTTATTGCTTTTTTCATATAAAAAATATCATAATTCATACATATATAATAATATATGAGTAAAAAATAGTCAATATAAAGTAAAAAAATGTTGACAAATAAAGGTTGTTGTGCTATTATTAGTAGGCTATCCGGTAAGAATATAAATTTATTTTTGAAAAAATGAAATTTTTTCTTAAAAAAGTGTTGACATTTTGTTCTTACTGTGTTAGAATATTCAAGTCGCTAAAGAGCGGCGGAGAGAATTGTACTTTGAAAATTATATAGCATAACCAGCAAAA
>CAKSDT010000003.1 GCA_934446135.1 uncultured Clostridia bacterium | reverse complement strand
AAACTTCACCTCTCAGCGTACCTTTGTACGCTTTCGGGTACCCCTTACGGGTTCAGTTTGTCCGTTCCAAATCCAATTTCCTCATTCTTAGTTAGTGCGAACCGGCAAACTTCGCCTTCCGGCTCGGCTCGGCTTTGGCTCGATTTGAACAGTCAGAACCAAATTTCCTACGCCTTTACGGCTCGTTAATTTAGCCTAAAGCGTTTGTCGGCTAGGAATATAAAGTTAAAAGAACTTTAAGTTGAACTCTGCTTTTGCAGAGTTCAACTTAATTTAGTTTAGTGTTGATATTTTTACGGGGGGTATAGAAATTGCTGGGATTTGTGGGTTTATATTGAAAATGGGGATTGTTTGTGATATACTTTCTAGGTAGTGGGGAAAATAACGGCATATCAATATATTGGAGAGGTTGGTTTATCTGAAAATTTTAATGGTTTTAATGGGAATGGAAATAGGCGGTGCCGAAACTCATGTTTTAGAGTTATCGATAGGGCTTAAGAAGGCAGGATATGATGTGGCGGTTGTTTCAAACGGCGGAGTTTATGTAAAAGAACTTGAAAAGTACGGAATAATTCACTATAATGCACCTTTGCACAGGCGAAATGTTTTTGCAATGGTAAAATCGTTTTTCAAACTTATAAGGGTAATATCAAAAGAAAAACCCGATATTGTTCACAGCCATGCAAGAATACCGTCGTTTATCATCTCAATAATAAACAAGTTTATGAGGTTTAATTTTGTAACTTCGGCACACTGGGTTTTTGACACATCGGGGCTTTTGAAGTTTGTTACAAATTGGGGAAAAAGGACTGTTGCGGTAAGCGATGACATCAAGAAATATCTCATCGATAATTACGGAATAGTTGCTCAGAACATAAAAGTTACCGTAAACGGAATTGATACCGAGAAGTTTTCAAAAGAAAATTTATATCCCGAAATATTTGAAGAATTTTCGTTATCGGAAAGCAGAAGAAAAATTTTATATATCAGCAGAATGGATTATGACAGAAGCCTGATTGCCCACAAACTTATCAAAATTGCTCCCGAAATTCTGAAAAAAGAAGATGTGCAGATTATTATAGTAGGCGGCGGCAACGATTTTGAAAGCATAAGAAACGAAGCCGAAGAATTTAATGCAAAACACGGCGAAAATTCAATAATAGTTACGGGTGCAAGAACCGATATTTATAAATTCTGTGCTGTTTCCGACTTTTTCGTGGGAGTTTCAAGGTCGGCACTTGAGGCAATGAGTGCCGGACTTCCGTCAATTATTGCCGGAAATGAGGGATATATAGGAATTTTTGACAGTGAAAGCAAAGATATGTGCATAGATACCAACTTTTGCTGCAGAGGCACAAAAATGCCCGAGGAGAAAATGCTTTTATCCGATACAATGAAACTTCTGTCGCTTAATAAAGAAGATTATGAAAGCCTGTCCGGGTACACCAAACAGTTTATAAAAGATAACTACTCGGTAGAAAGAATGGTTAATGACAACATTGCAGTTTATGAAAACATAATAAAAAAAGGTAACAGATACGATATTGCGGTTTCGGGTTATTACGGCTTTAACAATAGCGGCGATGACGCACTTTTGCACCTTATAATAAAAGAAATAACCGAAATCAAACCTGACACAAGATTTGTTGTTTTTTCAAATTCACCAAAAAACACCCAAAAGGTCTACGGTGTTGATGCGGTCTATAGATTTAATATGTTTGCGGTTTGGAGGGCAATCAAAAAAAGCAATCTTTTGCTGACGGGCGGCGGAAGCCTTCTTCAGGACGCAACAAGCACAAAGTCGCTTTATTATTACCTCACGCTTATTAAAATGGCAATAAAAATGGGTAAAAAGACTATGCTTTATGCAAACGGTATCGGACCTATTTATATAGTTAAAAATAAATTCAAGGTTAAAGATGTTGTAGAACAAATTGACAAGATAACGCTTCGTGACCAGGTGTCTTACAGAATGCTCTGGAGTATGCGTGTGAACACGAAAAATGTTAAAGTTACGGCAGACCCCGCAATTACTCTGAAACCCTTAAGCGACGAAAGAATAAAAGAAATCTTTGAACAGGAAAACATTCCGCAGAAAGAGTTTGTCACAATTTCAATAAGAGAGTGGAGCGGAATTGACCTTACAGAAAAAGTTGCCGAAATTTCCGATTATATAAGGGATAAATATTCTCTTATTCCTGTGTTTATACCCATGCAAAGACCAAATGATGATGAGATAACCCAAAGAACATACAGCCTTTTAAAGGGTGAGGGATATATTCTTAAAGGAAATTATGAATTTGACGAGATTATGACAATAGTGTCTAAAAGCAAAATTGTCATAGGCATGAGACTTCATACCCTTTTGTACGGGGCGAATTCAAAAATTCCGGTTATAGGCCTTGTTTACGACCCTAAAGTCGACGCATATCTTGAATATCTCGGACAGGAATACAGCATCAATGTTGATAAAATGGATATGGAAAGATTTAAGGACACAGTAGATGATACAATGGATAAATATGACAAGATAAAATCAGAACTGGCAGAAAGAGTGGAAGAACTCATAGAACTTGAAAAGGAGAATGCGAAAACGGCAGTTTCGCTTTTGGAAGAATGAGAATATTAGGTGTGGATTTCGGCGAAAAAAGAACAGGTGTTGCAGTTTCCGATGAACTTTTGTTCACGGCTCAGGCAGTCGGAACAATTTTTGAGGGAGATTATCAAAAAACGGCTCAAAAAGTTTTTGAAACCGCAAAGGAAAAAGGAGCCGAAAAAATAGTTGTAGGTCTTCCCAAAAATATGGACGGAAGTATAGGCTTCAGGGGAGAGGCAACCTTAAAATTTTCCGAATACTTAAAAGAAATTTCAAAACTTCCCGTAATAATGTGGGATGAAAGACTTACAACGGTTTCCTCAATCCGAGTTCTGGATGAGGCAAATGTAAGGGGGAAGAAGAGGAAAAATGTAATAGACACCGTGGCAGCGGTGTATATACTGCAAAACTACCTGGACTCTCTGTGATTGGAATGTAAAAAAAGTCCGGAACGCAAAAAAGAATTTAATATAACAGAGAAACAGAACAATTAAGGGCAGAGAAGACCCAAATAGGTTTTCCTGTCTTTAATTTTGTAAGATGTAGAAAAAATCTTTTGATTTTTTCTGAGATATTATTTTTTTGCTGCAATCAAACTTCACCTCTCAGCGTACCTTTGTACGCTTTCGGGGCTCCCTGCGGGTTCAGTTTGATTGCTCCAAACATTTTTTCCAATTCCATATGGCTCGTTAATTGAAGCCTGAACACTTTGCAAAGGTTATTTAAAAGATAGAGCAAGGCAAAAGTTCTGCAAAATAATATAACTAATTATTTAAAGAAGTAATCCGCAGAACTGCGGATTACTTTTATATTATTTGCAAAGTTACGAACAAACTTCACCTCTCAGCGGCGTCGGAACAAGCATACGCCGTATCGCCGCACTTTAAAAAGCACGGCTCAAATGCTCCGCTGTTCCTCCTTTTTCCCAAAAGTCAATTGACTTTTGGGAGGCCCTGTGTGAGTACATCTTCGGGTTTCCCCTACGGGTTCGATTTGTCCAATCTGAACCAAATTTCCTACGCCTTTCGGCTTGTTAATTTAGCCTCAAGCGTTTGTCGGCTGAAACTATTAATTAAAAAACACTTAAAGTTGAACTCTGCCACAGGAACTCTGCAAAAAAATTCTTGACAAATATATCCGTTTGTGGTATCATTAGTGTCTAATATTATGTAAATTGGTGTTATATGCCCTGTGCGGCGGCTTTTGTATGCCGCGGGCAATTTCATTCATATTTGGAGCGGAAAGATTTTTTGTCTTTTACTATGTTCAGGATGATCTTAAAATAAGCATCAATGGCATTTGAAAAACAAAATTAAAATGAGGTGAGTTTATTTTATGATGCCGCATCAGATCAAACTCGGTAGAAATACCAGAATGAGCTACTCAAAAATTAATGAAGTGTCAGAAATGCCTAATCTTATTGAGGTACAGAAGAACTCTTATGAATGGTTCCTTAAAGAGGGATTAAGAGAAGTTTTAAGAGATGTTTCTCCAATCACTAATTTTTCGAGTAAAGACGAGCAGGAAAGAACCTGTAAATGGTTTTTGTCTGATGAACTGTTCAGCAAGGTTTTCAGCAAACCCAGAATAGATGATCTTACAGACAAACTCATTTTGGAATTTATCGATTATTCTTTGGACGAAAACACTAAGTATTCGCTTGACGAGTGTAAAGAAAGAGATGCAACATATGCTTCCGCTCTGCGTGTTAAAGTAAGACTTATCAATAAAGACACGGGTGAAGTTAAAGAACAGGAAATATTTATGGGCGATTTCCCGCTTATGACAGATCAGGGCACTTTTGTTTATAACGGTGCCGAAAGAGTTATCGTAAGTCAGCTTGTTAAATCTCCGGGCCTTTATTATTCATCACAGTATGATAAATCGGGTAATAAACTTTTTGCGTCTACCGTAATTCCTAACCGCGGTGCGTGGATTGAATACGAAACAGATTCAAACAATATTTTTTCGGTAAGAATTGACAGAACGAGAAAACTTCCCGTTACAGTTCTTATTAAAGCACTCGGACTTTCGGATGCTGACGCAATCACAAAAGTATTCGGCGAAGAAGAATTGCTTCTTAACACATTGGGTAAAGATGCAACTTCGGGCACCGAAGAAGCAATAGAAGAAATTTATAAGAGATTAAGACCGGGCGAACCTGCAACTCTTGAAGGTTCGGCAAAATTAATCGGTTCTCTTTTCTTTGATGAAAAAAGATATGACCTTGCAAGAGTAGGTCGTTATAAATTTAATCAGAAACTTGCTCTTAAAGGCAGAATTTTAGGTAAAGTTCTTAAAGAAGATGTAATAAGTCCCGTTACCGGTGAAATTCTTCTTTCTGCAGGCGAAACCGTTACTGAAGAAAAAGCAAAAGAATTTTATGAAAATGCTGTAAACAGAGTTGTTCTCGATATTGAAAACAGATCTGTTGTGGTTTTCTCAAACGGCACTGTTGACGCAAAACTTTTCCTTGACAGAAATGTGTTTACGGATGAAGTTCTGGAAGAAATGGGAATTAATGAAGATGTTAGTTACAAAGCACTTTCGGCAATTCTTGAAAATCCGGAAATCAAAGACGATAAAGACCTCAGGATTGCACTTGAGGAAAATCTTGACGCTCTTGTTCCGAAACATATTACACCTGATGATATCCTTTGCTCAATAAACTACATTCTTAATATGCAGTACGGTTTGGGCGAAACAGATAATATCGACCATTTGGGCAACAGAAGATTAAGAGCAATCGGTGAACTTTTGCAGAACCAGTTCAGACTCGGTTTTTCGAGAATGGAAAGAGTTGTAAGAGAAAGAATGACAACTCAGGATCTGGATGTAATCACTCCTCAGACTCTTATTAATACAAGACCTGTTGTTGCAGCCGTTAAAGAATTTTTCGGTTCATCACAGTTGTCACAGTTTATGGATCAGCCAAACCCTCTTGCAGAACTTACTCATAAGAGAAGACTTTCAGCGTTGGGTCCCGGCGGTTTGTCCCGTGACAGAGCAAGTTTTGAGGTTCGAGATGTTCACTATTCCCACTACGGAAGAATGTGTCCTATCGAAACACCTGAAGGTCCTAACATCGGACTTATAAACTCGCTTTCAACTTACGCAAGAATAAACACATACGGTTTTATAGAAGCACCTTACAGAGTTGTTAAAGACGGTGTTGTTACAGATGAAATCGTTTATATAACCGCAGATATTTAAGACGGTAAAATAGTAGCACAGGCAACAGAACCGCTTGATGAAAACAACAGATTTGTTGCTAAAAGAATTATTGCAAGAAAGCAGGACGATATGGTTGAAGTATCGCCTGAACAGATAAGTTATATGGATATATCGCCCAGACAGGTTGTATCTGTTGCAACGGCTATGATTCCTTTCCTTGAAAATGATGACGCATCGCGTGCACTTATGGGTTCTAACATGCAGCGTCAGGCAGTTCCTCTTATCAAACCGGAATCACCTATTATATGTACAGGTATGGAATACAGAGCGGCTATGGACTCGGGTGTTGTTGTGGTTGCAAAAAATGACTGCACTGTAATCAGAGTCGCTGCCGACGAGGTAGTTGTAAGAGAAGACGAAACAGGCGAAATCAGAAAATATCACATTCTTAAATTTAAGCGTTCCAACCAGGGAACCTGCATAAATCAGCGTCCTGTTGTAAAAGAGGGCGAACATATTAAAAAAGGCGAACTCATTGCAGACGGTCCTGCTACCGAAAACGGTGAAATCGGACTTGGTAAGAATGTTCTTATCGGTTTTATGACCTGGGAAGGTTATAACTACGAGGACGCTATACTTCTTAACGAAAAAATCGTTAAAGACGATATTCTTACTTCAATCCATATTGAAGAATACGAAACAGATTCGAGAGATACAAAACTCGGACCTGAAGAAATCACAAGAGATATTCCGAATGTCGGCGAAGACGCACTCCGCGACCTTGATGAAAGAGGTATTATAAGAGTTGGTGCCGAAGTTCATCCGGGCGATATTCTTGTAGGTAAAGTAACTCCTAAGGGAGAAACCGAACTTACTGCCGAAGAAAGACTCTTAAGAGCAATATTCGGCGAAAAGGCAAGAGAAGTAAGGGATACATCTTTAAGAGTTCCTCACGGCGAGGCAGGTATTATTGTTGATGTTAAAGTATTTACAAGAGAAAACGGCGACGAACTTGCTCCCGGTGTAAATCAACTTATAAGATGCTATATTGCACAAAAGAGAAAAATTTCTGTCGGAGATAAAATGGCAGGCCGTCACGGTAATAAGGGTGTCGTTTCAAGAATTCTTCCCGAGGAAGATATGCCGTTCCTGCCGGACGGAACACCGCTGCAGGTTGTATTAAACCCGTTGGGCGTTCCTTCCCGTATGAATATCGGTCAGGTTCTTGAAGTTCATCTCGGTATGGCTGCAAAAGCACTTGGCTGGAAGATTGCAACACCTGTATTTGACGGTGCTCATTATGAAGATATACAGGAAGCACTTGAAAAAGCAGGTTACGACAAGACAGGAAAAACCGTACTTTATGACGGCAGAACGGGTGAAGCGTTTGATAACCCTGTTACAGTCGGAATTATGTATATGTTAAAACTCCACCATCTTGTAGACGATAAAATTCATGCCCGTTCGACAGGTCCTTATTCACTTGTTACTCAGCAGCCTCTCGGCGGTAAAGCGCAGTTCGGCGGACAGAGATTCGGTGAAATGGAAGTTTGGGCTTTGGAAGCATACGGTGCTGCATACACACTTCAGGAAATCCTTACAGTTAAATCAGACGATGTTGTAGGCCGTGTTAAGACTTACGAATCTATCGTTAAGGGTTTTAATGTTCCGAAACCGGGCGTTCCGGAATCGTTTAAGGTTCTTATAAAAGAACTTCAGAGTTTGTGTCTTGATGTTAAAGTTCTTGACAAAGAACACAAGGAAATCGATTTAAGAGAATACGATGAAGAGATAGAAGCACCCGAGGTTACTCCGGAAATTCTTGAAGACATCAAGAGAAATGCAGAAGCAAACGAATTAAATGATGAAACGATAATAGACGACTATGAAACCGATGAAGATGAAGAACCGATTTTTGAAGAAGATGAAATCTTTGACGGCGGACTTGATTCAATAGAAGAGATTGAAGAGTAAAAATAGTTTGAATTATCGTGAGAAAGGACTGATTTTATGGAAAATGAAAAGTCTACGGCAAAGTATGAATTTGATGCTATACAGATAGGTTTGGCTTCGCCCGAAAAAATTAGAGAATGGTCTAAAGGCGAAGTTAAAAAGCCTGAAACTATAAATTACAGAACTTTAAAACCTGAAAAGGACGGTTTGTTCTGCGAAAAGATATTCGGACCTATGAAGGACTGGGAATGTCACTGCGGAAAATATAAGAGAATCAGATATAAAGGTATTGTCTGCGACAAGTGCGGCGTTGAGGTAACAAAGGCAAAAGTTAGGCGTGAAAGAATGGGCCATATCGAACTTGCTGCCCCCGTATCTCATATATGGTACTTCAGAGGTATTCCGTCAAGAATGGGACTTATTCTTGATATGTCGCCGAAAGATCTTGAAAAAATTCTTTATTTTGCATCTTATGTAGTAATAGATCCCGGAAAGACACCTTTGTTTAAGAAACAACTCTTAAACGAAAGCGAATACAGGGAAGCAACAGAAAAATACGGCGGTAAATTCAAAGCCGGAATGGGTGCCGAGTCAATAAAAGTACTTCTTGAAGAACTTGATCTTGATTCTATGAGTGCGGAACTCAAAGAAGAACTTGAAGGCAGCACAGGTCAGAAAAAACTTAAAATTATGAAAAAACTGGAAGTTGTTGAATCTTTCAGACAGTCGGGCAATAAACCCGAATGGATGATACTTGACGCAGTTCCGGTTATACCGCCCGATTTAAGACCTATGGTTCAGTTAGACGGCGGAAGATTTGCAACATCTGACCTTAATGACTTATACAGAAGAGTCATTAACAGAAATAACAGACTTGAAAAACTTCTTGAACTTAAAGCACCTGATATCATCGTAAGAAATGAAAAAAGAATGCTTCAGGAAGCGGTAGACGCTTTAATAGATAACGGCAGAAGAGGAAGAGCGGTAACAGGCCCCGGAAACAGAGCCCTTAAATCTCTTTCAGATATGCTTAAAGGTAAACAGGGAAGATTCAGACAGAACCTTTTGGGTAAGCGTGTTGACTATTCAGGCCGTTCGGTTATCGTTGTAGGCCCTGATCTTAAGATATATCAGTGCGGTATACCTAAAGAAATGGCAATCGAACTCTTTAAACCCTTTGTTATGAAAAGATTGGTTGAAAACGGTCTTGCTCTTAACATTAAGAATGCAAAGAGAATGGTTGAAAAAGTAAAACCCGAAGTTTGGGAAGTTTTGGAAGATGTTATTAAGGAACACCCGGTTCTCTTAAACCGTGCTCCTACACTTCACAGACTTGGTATTCAGGCATTTGAACCTGTTTTGGTTGAAGGCAGAGCCTTAAAACTTCATCCTCTTGTATGTACTGCATATAATGCTGACTTCGACGGCGACCAGATGGCTATCCATCTTCCTTTGTCGGCAGAAGCACAGGCAGAAGCAAGATTTTTGATGCTTTCGGCAAATAACCTTCTTAAACCTCAGGACGGAAAACCGGTTACAGTTCCTACACAGGATATGATTTTGGGTGCATACTATCTTACAATAGTTAAACCGAAAGAAGTTAAAATTACTGACCCGGGCGACAGCGGATTTGAGGCAGGCCAACTTGTAAACTTTATAGGTTATGACGGAAAAGGTCTTAAATATATTAATGAACAATTGGTTGCAAATGGCAAAAAACCGGCAGAATACACAGAAGATGATGAAGAGTGTTTTGCAGGTGAAATAGGCGAAGGCAATAAATATATGACGGTTGAAGAAGCAATTCTTGCTTATGAATCCAAAGCAGTCGGACTTCACGCTCCTATACAGGTAAGAATGTCGGCTAAGTTAGAGGGTGAAACTGTTACAGGTCTTATAAATGTAACAGTGGGCAGAATTATTTATAATCAGAATGTTCCTCAGGATTTGGGCTTTGTTGACAGAGATGTTGACCTTTCTGACATAAGAGAGGCAGAAGCAAAAGTTGATGAACTCAAAGAAAAACTTACTTCAGCAAAGAAACCCGAAAAATACGAAGAAGAACTTGAAAATGCAAAAGCAGAACTCAGCAGACTTCTTCATAAAGTTTTGGGACTTGAAATAGACTTCCTTACAGGCAAAAAACAACTCGGTAAAATTGTTGATAAGTGTATCAAAGTGCACGGAACAGCACAGGCTGCCGAAACGCTTGATAAAATTAAAGCAATCGGATATAAATATTCAACCAAAGGTGCTATCACCATTTCGGTTTCAGATATTATCGTTGTTGATAAGAAACAGGAAGTAATTTCGGAAACAGAAAAAGAAGTTGAAAAAATTACCAAACAGGCACGCCGCGGTATTATAGATGATGATGAAAGACATAATCTTATCGTCGATGCCTGGATGGGTGCCAATGAAAAAATCGGTAAAGCAATTCTTGAAAAACTCAATAAATATAATCCGATATTTATGATGGCAGACTCAGGTGCCCGCGGTAGTATATCTCAGATAAGACAGTTGTCGGGTATGCGTGGCGTTATGGGTAAAACAGACGGCGGCGCTATGGAAGTTCCGATTAAGGCTAACTTTCGTGAAGGTCTTACAGTGCTTGAATTCTTTGCTTCTTCTCACGGTACAAGAAAAGGTCTTGCCGATACTGCTCTCAGAACCGCAGACTCAGGTTACCTCACAAGAAGACTTGTTGATGTTGCACAGGACGCAATTATCCGTTCGTTTGACTGCGATACGGAAGATTATATAATCGTAAGAGAAATCAAAGAAGGAAGAACTATAAAAACACTTCACGACAGATTAGTCGGCAGAACAACTGCTAAGAATATTCCTGTTGTTCATCCTGAAACGGGCGAAGTTATAGTTGAGGCCAATACTCTTATGAATGATAAAGACGCAGACAGAGTAGTTGAAGCAGGCATAACGGAAGTTGCAGTTCGTTCTGTTCTTACCTGTAAAACAAAAATCGGTATCTGCTCAAAATGTTACGGTGCAAACCTTGCTTCGGGCAAACAGGTTGATATCGGTGAGGCAGTCGGAATTATTGCCGCTCAGTCAATCGGTGAACCCGGTACACAGCTTACTATGAGAACATTCCATACCGGCGGTGCCGCATCGGGTGACGATATTACACAGGGTCTTCCCCGTGTTACCGAACTTTTTGAGGCAAGAAAGCCAAAGGGTGTTGCAATAATTTCTGAAATTGAAGGTACGGTGTCTATTGAAGATAATCTTGAAAATAAATCCGAAAAGGTTAAACTTGAAAAAGTAGTTGTAGCCGGTGAAGATGAAACAAAAGAATATCAGATTCCGTTTAATGTAAGAATTAAAGATACCATTAAAGAAAAAGCCGAAAACGGCGGAAAAGTTCATATCGGTGAAGAACTTACAAACGGTGCTATCGATCCGAAAGAATTGTTTGCCCTTTTAGGACCCGGTGCAGTTCAGGATTATATTGTAAGAGAAGTTCTTAAAGTTTATTCGCTCACAGGTGTTGATATAAGCGATAAACATATAGAAATAATTGTCCGCCAGATGATGAAGAAGGTAAGAATTGAAAATGCCGGAGATTCATCATTCCTTCCGAGTTCGCTTGTTGATATTCTCGAAGTTGAGAACAAAAACAAAGAACTTGAAGCAGAAGGAAAGCAGCCTGCAGAGTATCAGAGAGAACTTTTGGGTATAACAAAGGCATCTCTTGCAACAGACAGTTTCCTGTCAGCAGCATCGTTCCAGGAAACAACAAGAGTTCTTACGGAAGCGGCTATCAGAGGAAAAGTTGACCCGCTTATCGGCCTTAAGGAAAATGTTATTATCGGTAAACTTATTCCGGCAGGTACGGGTATTGAAATGTACCATCATGTTGATGTGCACCCTGCATTTCAAGTAAATCATATTGAAAATGAGGAAGCACTGCAGACAGTAGAAGAATAATATCAGAAAGGGACTGTTTAAAAAGTCAATTTGACTTTTAAGGCAGCCCTTTTGTTGTAATTTGAATAAAATCCCCGGCCTTTTGGGGGGCTTTTTTATGTTTCGTTCCGGGCAGAATAAAAAAACCAAAATTATGCTTGACAAATGCGTCTGTTTAGTGGTACAATATACGATGTGTGAAAATGGATAGGGGTATTGTACCCTTTTGCAAAAATACACGAAAGGATGTTAGTTATGTTTGAAGACCCTGCGGGGCGATGCGTAGGTTATAAACAAACAAAAAGAGCACTTGAGGAAAACAAGGCAAAACTTGTTTATCTTGCAAATGACTGCGACAAGAAAATCAAAAGAGAAATAGTAAATATCTGTTCATTCAGAAAAGTAAAAGTTTGTACGGATTATTCAAAGCAGAAATTGGGCGAGTTGTGTGAAATTGATGTAGATGCTTCGCTTGTTTGTATTTTAAAGTAGTTTATAGGGCATATTGCTTTATATATAAAAAATTATGTCGGAGGTGAAAACAATTGCCAACATTTAATCAGTTAGTTAGAAACGGTCGTCAGACTGCCGCTAGGAAGGCTACTGCTCCTGCACTTTTGAAGGGTTTTAACTCAATCAAAAAAGAAGCAGTTGACCAGAACTCACCGCAGAAGAGAGGCGTTTGCACTTATGTTAAGACTATGACACCTAAAAAGCCTAACTCAGCACTCAGAAAAATTGCCAGAGTAAGACTTTCAAACGGTATCGAAGTAACATCTTATATACCGGGTATCGGTCATAATCTTCAGGAGCACAGCGTTGTTCTTATAAGAGGAGGAAGAGTTAAAGACCTTCCCGGTGTGCGTTACCACATCATAAGAGGTACACTCGATACTTCAGGTGTTGCTAACAGAAACCAGTCAAGATCTAAGTATGGTGCAAAGAGAGCAAAGAAAAAATAATTGCTTTCGGAATTGAAATGAATTTATCGTGCTATTAAGGCATTTTATATATATATTGTTTATTATTGCCTTTTATAAGCACGGACGGCACTTAGACTGTGCCGAGTACCGGTGATTTTATATCACATTAATAAGGAGGGAAGAAACGTGCCAAGAAGAGGCTTTGTTGCAAAAAGAGAAGTTATGCCGGATCCTATGTATGGCTCGGTTGTTGTTACAAGACTTATCAACAATGTAATGCTTGACGGTAAAAAAGGCGTAGCACAGAAAATAGTTTATGATGCGTTTGACATCATTAAAGAAAAGACAGGCAGAGATGCTTTGGAAGTTTTTGAAGAGGCAATGAATAACATTATGCCTGTTTTAGAAGTAAAAGCAAGAAGAGTCGGCGGTGCTACTTATCAGGTTCCTATGGAAGTAAGACCTGAAAGAAGACAGACTTTAGGCTTAAGATGGCTCACAACCTATTCAAGAGCAAGAGGAGAAAAGACAATGCGTGAAAGACTCGCAAATGAACTTTTAGATGCTCTTAACAATTCAGGTTCAGCCGTTAAAAAGAAAGAAGATACTCATAAAATGGCAGAAGCAAATAAGGCATTTGCACACTATCGTTGGTAGTGGCCTTGTCGGCTTTTGTGCCGCAAATATGACTTTTTTCCAAGTTATTTATTTTAATTTAATAATTCCTGAAAGGAGGAAATTTGATTTATGGGTAGACAATATTCATTAGAAAATACAAGAAATATTGGTATTATGGCTCACATTGACGCAGGTAAAACTACGACAACTGAGAGAATACTTTACTATACCGGCCGTGTTCACAAAATCGGTGAAACACACGAAGGTGCGGCAACAATGGACTGGATGGTTCAGGAGCAGGAGCGTGGTATCACAATCACATCTGCTGCAACAACTTGTTTCTGGTCAGGCTCGACACCTAATAAATATCCTAAAACAAGAATCAATATCATTGATACTCCGGGCCATGTTGACTTCACAGTAGAAGTTCAGCGTTCACTCAGAGTGCTTGACGGTTCTGTTACGGTTATGTGTGCAAAAGGCGGTGTTGAACCGCAGTCTGAAACTGTTTGGAGACAGGCAGACGAATATAATGTACCGAGAATGATATATGTTAACAAAATGGATATCATGGGTGCAGACTTCTATAATGTAGAAGCAATGGTTCACGACAGACTTAAGGCAAACGGTATTCCGATTCAACTTCCTATCGGTTCAGAAGATACATTCAAAGGCATCATAGACCTTATGACTATGAGAGCAGAAGTATACTATGACGAAATGGGTACAAAATACGGCGATGAGGATATTCCTGCCGATATGCGTGAAAAAGCAGAAGAATACAGAGCAAAAATGGTTGAAGCAATAGCAGAAACCGATGAAGACCTTATGATGAAATATCTCGAAGGTGAGGAAATAACGGTTGACGAACTTAAGAAAGCCTTAAGAAAGGCTACAATTAACAACGAAATCGTTCCTATGCTCTGCGGTACTTCATACAGAAATAAAGGTGTTCAGATGCTTCTCGATGCTATTATCGATTATATGCCGGCACCTACTGATATAGAAGCAATCAAAGGTATCAATCCTGACACAGAAGAAGAAGAAACAAGACCTTCTTCGGATACAGAACCTTTTGCAGCGTTGGCATTTAAGATTGCAACTGACCCGTTTGTAGGTAAAATCTGTTTCTTCAGAGTTTACTCGGGTACTATCAATTCAGGTTCTTATGTTCTTAATTCAGTTAAGAATAACAAAGAAAGAATCGGTAGAATACTTCAGATGCACGCAAATCACAGAGAAGATATCGAAACTGTTTACTCAGGTGATATTGCCGCTGCAGTAGGTCTTAAGAACACTACTACAGGCGATACGCTTTGCGATGAAAAACATCCTATTATCTTAGAGTCAATGAACTTCCCTGACCCGGTTATCAGAGTTGCTATTGAACCTAAGACAAAAGCAGGTCAGGAAAAAATGGGTATCGCTCTTGCAAAGCTTGCAGAAGAAGATCCTACGTTCCAGACATATACAGATGAAGAAACAGGTCAGACCATTATTGCAGGTATGGGCGAACTTCATCTTGAAATTATCGTAGACAGACTTCTCCGTGAATTTAAGGTTGAAGCAAATGTCGGCAAACCGCAGGTTTCTTATAAAGAAACAATTACAAAGACTGTTGAAACAGAATGTAAGTATGCAAGACAGTCAGGCGGTAAAGGTCAGTACGGTCATGTTGTTATGACAATGGAACCGTTGGAGCCGGGTTCAGGTTACGAATTCGTTAACAAAATCGTCGGCGGTGCTATTCCTAAGGAATATATTCCTGCAGTTGATGCCGGTATTCAGGGTGCAATGCAGAACGGTATTATTGCCGGATACAATGTTGTTGATGTAAGATGCACATTGACATACGGTTCTTACCATGAAGTCGATTCATCAGAAATGGCATTTAAGATTGCCGGTTCTATGGCATTTAAAGACGGTATGAAGAGGGCAGACCCTGTACTTCTCGAACCTATTATGAAAGTCGATGTTGTAGTACCTGATGAATATATGGGCGATGTTATGGGCGACCTTAACTCACGCCGCGGTCAGATTCAGGGTATGGAAGCAAGAAACGGTGTTCAGGCAATCACTGCATTTGTTCCTCTTGCTGAAATGTTCGGTTATGCAACAGATATGCGTTCAAATACACAGGGCCGCGGTCAGTATACAATGCAGCCAAGCCATTTTGAACCTGTTCCGAAGAGCATTATGGAAAAAATTGTTGCAGAAAGAACCAAGAAAGATTAATTTTGATTAAACTATTGCTTTTTTGGCTATTTTAGTTTATAATTAAAGCATAAAATTATTAATGTTTTAAAACCAATAAAAAAAGAATTAAGGAGGAAAATTCCAATGGCAAAAGAAAAATTTGAAAGAAATAAGCCCCATGTCAATATTGGTACTATCGGCCACGTTGACCATGGTAAAACAACGCTTACCGCTGCTATAACAAAAGTTCTTGCAATGCAGGGTAAAGCAAAGTACGAAGCATACGATATGATCGATAAGGCTCCGGAAGAAAGAGAAAGAGGTATTACAATTTCAACAGCCCATGTTGAATACGAAACAGACAACAGACATTACGCTCACGTTGACTGCCCAGGACATGCTGACTATGTTAAAAACATGATCACAGGTGCTGCTCAGATGGACGGTGCTATCTTGGTTGTTTCTGCTGCTGATGGTCCTATGCCTCAGACAAGAGAACACATCTTGCTTGCAAGACAGGTAGGCGTTCCTTATATCGTAGTATTTATGAACAAAGTTGACCAGGTTGACGATCCTGAACTTTTGGAACTCGTTGAAATGGAAATCAGAGAACTTCTTAACGAATATGAATTCCCGGGCGACGATATTCCGATTATCAAAGGTTCTGCACTTCAGGTTCTTGAATGCACATCAGAAGATCCTTCAGATCCTACTTATGCACCTATCCTTGAACTTATGGCTGCTGTAGATGAATACATTCCTACACCTGACAGAAAGTCAGACCAGCCGTTCCTTATGCCTGTAGAAGATGTATTCTCAATCACAGGCCGTGGTACAGTTGCTACAGGTAGAGTTGAAAGAGGTCAGCTTAACCTTAACGAAGAAGTTGAAATCGTTGGTCTTGCAGACGAAGCAAGAAAAGTTGTTGTAACAGGTATCGAAATGTTCAGAAAACTTCTTGACTATGCTGAAGCAGGCGATAACATCGGTGTTCTTTTGAGAGGTATTCAGAGAAACGAAATCGAAAGAGGTCAGGTTCTTGCTAAACCGGGAACAATTCATCCTCATAAGAAATTCAAAGGTCAGGTTTATGTATTGACCAAAGATGAAGGTGGCCGTCATACACCATTCTTCAACAACTACCGTCCTCAGTTCTATTTCAGAACAACAGACGTTACAGGTGTTATCAACCTTCCTGAGGGCACAGAAATGTGTATGCCTGGCGATAACGTTGTTATGGATGTTGAACTTATCACACCTATCGCTATCGAAGAAGGATTAAGATTCGCTATTCGTGAAGGCGGCAGAACTGTAGGTTCAGGCGTTGTTACAGCAATTAACGAATAATTCTTTTAAGAATTGAATTTTAAACAGTGCAAAGAAAACTTTGCACTGTTTTTTTATCTTTGCACTGTTTTTTTGTTTAATAAATATGCACTCGTATAGCAGGCGGATATTTATTTGGTTTTTGTTTATTTGTCCCAAGCGTTTTTACTTTAAGTATAATTTTAAAGTCTGAAAACATTAAACATAATAAGGGATGTTTAAATTATATCCGATGCAGTTTTCTGTATTGTTCGGGGGTGCAGCCGTTTAGTTTTTTAAAGACGGCTGAAAAATAGCAAGCACTTTTAAACCCCGTTATTTCGGCAATTTTCTGAATTTTTTGGTCTTTATCTTCCAGCAGAAACTCTTTTGCACGCTGAATTCGGACATTTGTGATGTATTCAAACGGACGCATATCGGTATAAGACTTAAAAGTGCGGCAAAAATGTTCCTGCGACATACCCGAAAGATATGAAAGTGTTGAAAGTTCGATGCAGTCGGAGTAGTTTTCATTAATGTACTTAAAGCATTTTTCCAAACGGTTTTTTACTTTGTGATGAACAAGTAAACAGTCCTTTAATTCAAGCAATAACTCATATAAAAGGGAACTGCTTTTTACACCCCAATCTCCGGTGTTTTTGCAGTCGATTATAGTCTTTAATTTTTGACTGATATTAAAATTATCGGGCAAACTGTAAACTCCGGCTTCAATATCAAAAAGCCTTTGTGCTGCCCATCCTGAAAATGTAATCCAGTCTGTTTCCCAGACTTCAGTGTTGTTAAAGTAGTTATGGGCAGTGTTTGCCGGAAGGCAAAAAAGACTTCCCTCAGGTATTTCAAATTCTTTTCCGTAAAGGTTTCCTATGCCTCTGCCGTGCTTTGAATATAAAATCTGATAACTGTCAATTCCGTCCGGACGGTAAATATGATGTTCTCTGAATGTAGTTCCGATTGTTGTTATGTATATGGGCAGCTGCAATTCTTTTTTTGTAACAACGGGATAAAACATTGTTGTTTTCAACACAAGTACCTCCGTCAATATTTTTATATTATATATCAAAATGTTGTTGTTGCATTGCAACTTTTTAATTGATATAATATCAATATAATTATATATTATAAAAAATATAAAGTCAATGGGGGATAATATGCGTATTTACGAAAATTTTAAGAAAACATCTGAAAACAGACAGCCTCAGCGTTCGTATTACATACCGTATGACAGTTTGGAGAAGGCACTTTCGGGTGATAAAAACAAATCATCATATTATAAACTTTTAAACGGAAAATGGAATTTTGCTTACTTTAAGAGGGATATTGATGTACCTGAAAAAATCAAATTCACAGATACTGCAGATGTGCCCTCGTGCTGGCAGACTTTAGGCTATGAAAACCCCGGTTATACAAATGTTAACTATCCTTACCCTATTGATGCCCCCTATGTTCCCGATGACAATCCGTGCGGAGTGTATTCCCGCGAATTTGAGATAGACGGCTTGTGGAGCGAAAGAAAGACTTACATTGTTTTTGAGGGCGTTTCCTCCTGTATGTTTTTATATGTTAATGACAGTTATGTCGGGTTTACCCAGGGGTCGCATCTTCAGGCAGAATTTGATATAACACCTTATTTAAAATAGGGGAAAAACACCGTCACTGCAAAGGTTTTGAAATGGTGTGTCGGAAGTTATCTTGAGGATCAGGATTTTTTCAGATATTCGGGAATTTTCAGAGATGTTTATCTTCTTTCAAGAGAAGAGGGTCATATTAAAGATGTTTTTATTAAGGCCGATACAAAATCAATAGTTGTTGACGCAGAAGATTATGGAATATATGACGGTTTTGAAAAGTTGGATAAAATTGAAAACCCGATTTTATGGAATGCGGAACAACCACACCTTTATACAGTTGTTGTCAAGGGAAAAACCGAGTATATTCCGTTTAAAATCGGTATGAGAGAGGTTTGTGTTTCAGCAAAAGGGGAACTTTTGATAAACGGAACTCCGGTTGTTTTAAAAGGCGTAAATCACCATGATACGCACCCTAAAAACGGGTATTGTCTGACAGAGTCTGAACTTTTGGACGAACTTATGAAGATGAAACAGTTAAACATCAACACAATAAGAACTTCGCATTATCCGCCTGCACCGGAATTTCTTAATCTGTGCGATAAATTAGGATTTTATGTTATAGATGAAACCGATATTGAAACTCACGGTTACTGCAACAGAGTGGGCAATTCTTACTCATATGATACCGATAACGATGTATGGCCCTGTCAGAATGACGATTTTTCGGATATGTTTTTAGAGCGTATGCAAAGAATGGTGGAGCGTGACAAAAACCATCCGTGCGTTATAATGTGGTCAACAGGAAACGAAAGCGGATACGGTAAAAATCAGGATTTGATGATAAATTGGGCAAGAAAGCGGGACAGTTCCCGTCTTTATCACTGTGAGGACGCTTCAAGAAGCGGAAAATTTTCAAATATCGATGTTTTGTCTTATATGTACCACTCTGTTTCAGACGCAGAAAATTACGGCAGTGATAACAAAAATACAAAACCCTACTTTTTGTGCGAATACTCCCACGCTATGGGCAACGGTCCGGGAGATGTTGCAGATTATATGGAAGTTTTTGAAAAATACCCCAATCTCATAGGCGGCTGTATATGGGAGTGGGCAGACCATACTTTTGTCAAAGACGGGGTGTGTCTGTACGGCGGAGATTTCGGCGAACTGACATCAGATTCAAACTTTTGCTGCGACGGACTTGTATTTGCCGACAGAACTTTTAAGGCAGGTTCGCTCAATGCAAAGTATGCTTATCAGTATTTTGACGCCAAATTAATCGGCGGAAAAATTGAAATTGAAAACAAGTATGACTTTACAAATCTTGACAAGTATAATTTAACCGTTTCACTTGAAACCGACGGCAGAATTACAGACGAAAAGGAAATGAAAATTTCATTAGAGCCGCATACAAAAGGCAAAATCGAAATTCCGTTTGAAATACCCGAAAAATGCAGACTCGGTACGCATATAAATGTTTCATTAACAGATGAAACAGGGTATGAAGTTGCATTCCGTCAACTTGAAACACCGGCGGTGTGTGAAAAGATTTCATTGAAAGGCAAGGCAAAACTGTCGCAGGACGGTTATCATATTTATATAAACGGCGACGGTTTCAGTTATATTTTCAACAAGCATTACGGAAGTTTTGAGAGCATAATCAAAAACGGCATCCAACTTATTTGTGAAATGCCGCATCTTACCCTTTGGCGTGCACCTACCGATAATGACAGACACATAAAGTCAAGATGGGGGTATATAAACGGCGACAATTATTCGGGACTAAACCTCAACAGAATTTTTACAAAAATTTACGGCTGCCGGGCGTCGGGAAATGTAATAACGGTTGAAGGCTCTGTTGCCGGAGTTGCACGGGTACCCGTCCTTTATTTTGTAACAAAGTACGAAATATATAAAAACGGCGGAATTAAGGTTACGACAGTGTGCGATATTAACAATGATTTTGACACATATCTTCCCAGGCTGGGTTATGAATTTACTTCGCCTGTAAAAAATGACGGTTTTATATACTATGGAATGGGACCCGGAGAATGTTACTCGGATATGAACCGTCACGCAAAAACAGGGCTTTATAAAAGCAGTGCCGGCAAAGAATATGTTAACTATATAATGCCTCAGGAACACGGCAATCATATTAAAACAAAACTTCTTAAGATGGACGGCGGACTGACATTTGCTTCGGATACGGAGTTTGAATTTAATGTTTCGGAATATACTTCGGAGGCACTTAGCAAAGCGTCCCATACAAATGAGCTCATAAAAAACGATTGCACCAACATAAGAATTGACTATAAAGTGTCGGGTATGGGTTCTGCAAGCTGCGGCCCCGAACTTATTGAAAAATACAGACTTTCGGAGAAAAAAGTTAATTTTGAATTTTATATTTTATAAACATACGTGAGTGAGGCGGATTTGTCTCACTCTTTTTATATATATCTTTGCATTTTTCCCGGCTTGTACGCATAATAATTAAAAAGGTGATTGATTTGATTTATAATTATTTTCCGTCAGAATTAAAAAGTGCGGTAAAAGCGGCGGTTTCAAATTCTTATCTTACAGAAATAAGAGTGAGAGTCAACAAACCGTTGGTTTTTAAATTTATATACGGATACTCTTTTATTAATAAGGACAATGTATTTACAAAAAATTTAAAAGAGGCAGTAACCGTGAGTTTGTCCGAAATTGAAGAAATAGTTTCTCTTATGAGTGAAAACTCGGTCTATGCGTATAAAGACGAAATGAAAAACGGATTTATTACATTAAACGGGGGACACCGGGCAGGACTTTGCGGTAAATATGCCGAAAGTATCGGACTTAAAGAAATAACATCTTTAAATATAAGAATTGCAAGGGAAATAAAAGGTGTTTCCGACTCGCTTGTTTCCAATATTCAGGGCAAAAACACAATTGTGATTGCTCCTCCCGGATGCGGAAAAACCACATATCTAAGGGATTTGGCAAGAAACCTTTCAAACAGCGGTATAACAGTCGGCATAGTAGACGAGAGATTTGAAATTTCACCCGTTAAAAACGCTTCAGATGTTTTTGATGTCGGAATAAACACCGATGTTTTACGGGGAATTAAAAAGCCGGACGGAATGAAAATGCTTCTTCGGACTATGAATCCCGATGTAATAATAACAGATGAAATCGCACTTCCCGAAGACTTTAATGCAGTATCCGAAATAATCAATTCGGGCGTAAAAGCGATTTCGAGTTTTCATGCCGGAAGCATAGGTGAGTACAGAGAAAAACTTAAACTTATGGGGATTGACAAAGATTTTTTTGATGTAAAAATATTGCTTGACAGAAGTTTTGAGGCGAAAATATGCTGAAAATATTAGGTTCTTTGATGATTATTATTTGTTCGGGACTTATCGGGATTACGAAAAACCGTGAAATAAAGGACGAAATCGAATTTGCAAGAGGAGCGAAAAACGGACTTTTATACATAAAAAGCGAGATAAGAGTTTCATCTGTTTTAGGTGCGGCTGTGAAAAATGCAGTTCTATTTTCGGGCGAAGCGTCATATATTTTTAAAAGAACTTATGAAATATTAAATGAGGACAAAACCTTTGAGTTTGCTTTTTTAAACGCAATTGAGTCTGTTTCTGACCCGAAGATGAAAGATATTTTGGGACAGGTAGGTAAAAGACTGGGCAAAAACGACCTTAAGGACCAGGAAAACCTTATAGATATGACGGCAGAAAAAATCGACCTTTATATAAAAATAAAAACCGAGGAGTTAAAGACCAAAGGCGAACTTTTCAAAAAAACCGGATTTATATTGGGTATAGCGGCTGTTATTGTTCTTTTATAAAGATGGGCGGTGTTTAAAACGGAAGTAGAATTGATATTTAAAATTGCTGCAATAGGGATTTTGGTTGCTGTTTTGAACCAACTTCTTATCAAATCGGGGCGTGACGACCAGGCAATGATGACAACTCTTGCCGGACTTATTGTTGTACTTTTTATGATGATTGAAAAAATCAAACTTTTGTTTGACACCATAAAAACAACATTCGGATTCTGATGGATATATTTAAGTTAATGGGGCTTTCCCTTGTAACAACTATTTTGTGTGCGGTTTTAAGACAGTATAAAAAAGAGTACGCAATTTATGTTGTTATAGCGGCAGGGACAATATTTTTTGTATGGATTGCAAAATCGGCAGGGGAGGTATTCGGGTTTTTAAATTCACTTTCCGAAAAAGTCGGAATTCAGGGAGATTATTTGAAGATTTTGTTTAAAATAACCGGAATATCTTATGTTGCGGAGTTTACATCATCTGTATGCCGCGACGCCGGTGAAAGTGCAATATCCGTTAAAGTCGACCTTGTGGCGAGACTTATAATTTTAATGATTTCTTTACCTGTTTTGGAAAGGCTTTTGGAAACCGTTTTTTCTTTAGGGTGAAAACTATGAAAAGGTTCATAATTTTTATAACAGTTCTTCTTATACCTTTGTCGGCAGGTGCAAGCGTAATAATAGACGAGTACCTAAATCTGGGCATAAATGACGAATTTCAGGTTTCAAGCAATGTTTTCCCGGATTTTGACCCCGCAAAGACAGTTGAGGACTTGTCCCTCGGCAAGGGATTTGATACGAAAAATATAATAAACTCACTTGTTTCTTTCTTTTTCAGGGAGTTTATATCAATGGTTAAAATCTGCGTTATGCTTCTGGGCGTAGGGTTTTTATCGGGAATATTAAATACTCTGGGAAGTTCGTTTTCGTCAAAAGGAACGGTTAGTGCAGGTAAAATCGCAGTTTATGCGGTCTATGCCTCTCTTGCAGCCGCGTCTTTTATAAAAATCACACAGTCTGCAAATCAAAGCATTGAAACTCTTTGTCTTATGATTAAAACTTCACTTCCTGTTTTGGTGTCAATGACGGCACTTACGGGAGGCACGGCTACCGCGGGGCTTATGAACCCTGTACTGCTTTCCCTTATTACGGCTATTGAAGAAGTTTTAAGCAAGGCGGTTTTTCCATTGATACTTTCAAGCGTTGCCCTTTCGATTGCAAACAATATGTCTGACAGAATTAATCTTAAAATAAGCGTCGGACTGTTAAGAAAAACTGCAAAGTGGATAATGGTTTTTTGTATGGGTATATATTCGGGATTTTTCGGAATTTACGGAATTGCAGGGAGCGGAATAGACAAAACAGTGGGAAAAGCCGCAAAATTTGCTATAGGTACAAGCGTTCCGGTTGTGGGCGGAGTTGTGGCGGAATCTGTTGAAACTGTACTCACAACGCTTTCTGCGGTTAAGAATATAACAGGGGTTATAAGCATAATAGTTATAGTGATAATCTTAATCACCCCTGCAATAAAAACAGCAGCGGCAATGTGGTGTTTTAAACTGTTTTCGGCTCTTTTGGAGCCTGTTGCCGACAAAAGTGCAGTAAGACTTACATTTGATATAAGTGAGGCAATATCGCTTGTTTTTGCGGTTTTGATGTGTGTTATGCTTTTGTTTTCGGGAAGCATTGGAATACTTCTTATAAGCGGGAATATATTATGATTGACATTATACTCAAAATATCCGGAACGGTAATAGTTTTAAATATAATACTTACAGTTGCTGTTGACGGAAAATACGAAAGGTATATTTCTCTTACCGCCGGACTTATAATACTTTTGGTTATGGTGGGGAGTTTTAAAAATACCGAAATTTTATTGCCTGTTTTTAATGAATCTCAGGTTTATGAAAATAATTTTGAAGATGCTTTCAGTCAAAAAACCGCCTTTTTGATAGAAGAAAAACTGAAAGAAAGGTTTCCTGAAATTAAAAAAGTTTCGGTTGATTTTGACACCGAAATAAAAAATGTTTGGGTAGAATTTTCTGACAGTTGCGATAAAAACGAGAAAAAAAGAGAAGTTTCGGAATTTCTTGATGTTAAAGAAAGTATTGTTACCGCAGAGTAAGGAGAAATTATGAAAATAAAGGAACTTTTGCAGAAATACAAGAATAAAAAAGCATATGCTGTCCTGCTTTGCGTGGGGATTTTAATTATGATTGCAGGAAGTGTAATCCCATCTTCAAAAAGTACGCAAAAGGCGGCAAACACAAATATCGGAATTGATGAGAAAAGACTCGGCTCTATTTTAGAGTCGGTAGAAGGTGCGGGCAAAGTAAGAGTTTTTATAACATATGACCAGACCGAAGAAAAAGTGCCGGCAGCAGACTACCGTGAAAATATTTCCGAAACCAACAAAACCAAAGAAGAAACAGTTAAAGGCCAGGGAGGCGAACTTTTGGTTGTAAAAACAGTGTATCCGAAAATAAGGGGGATACTTGTTACCGCAACCGGGGCGTGCGATACAGACACAAAAAACAGGCTTTTAAAAAGCGTCGGTGCGGCAACGGGGGTAAGTTTAAGCAAAATTCATATAGAAAGGGCAGAAAGGTGAAATTATGTTTAAAAAAGTTGGTACAAGAAACTCAGTGACTTTAATCTTAGTTGCGGTTTTGATGGCGGCAGGTATAATGAACTGGCGTTACAACGGAACAAAATCAGGTGACAATGCAAAAATTCTGGGCGAAGCGGCATATGTAAACAGCAATGTAAAAATCAAGGATGATGAAAACGCAAAAGACAAGAGTTTTGACTCTTTAAGGATTGAAAAAGAAACTGCAAGAGATAAAGCACAGGATACATTAAAAGAAATAGTGGACAATGAAAAGTCAAGCGAAAATGCAGTTGCCGACGCACAGGAAAAACTTGCAAGAATTGCTTTTCATTCAGAACAGGAAGCGTCGCTTGAAACTTTGCTTAAAAGTAAAAAAATAGGGGAAGATGTTTTAATCACGGTAAGCGATAACGGAGTTTCGGTAACCGTTAAATGCGATAAAATCACACCTACCGAAATAACGGTGATTTCAGATACGGTTAAGGAACAAACGGGATTTACCTCGGATAAAATAAAAATTTCAACTTCCCGTTGATAATTTCTTCAATATATGTTAGAATAACATAAGATGAAGATTTAAGGAGGTATTTTAAGTGGCAGATGTTAATGAAACAATAAATCTCGGCAGCGTTAAAATTTCTCAGGATGTAATAGCCGAAATAGCGGGCGTTGCTGCAGAAGAAACAGAAGGTGTTGCAGGCATCTCAGGTTCGAAAACAGGTCCTTTCGGAATAGGTTCGTCCTCAAAAGGCGTTAAATGCGATATAAGAGAAGGCATAGTTGATATAAGCGTTGATATTTTAGTATATTACGGTGTTAAAATGACTTCGGTTGCAATGGAACTTCAGAGTAAAATAAAAGAGGCTGTTGAGAATATGACAGGCCTTATTGCAAATAAAATAAATGTCAACATAAAGGGTGTTGAATTTTTAGAAGAAAAAACAGAAGAAACCGAAGAATAAATTATACACAAGAGGTTTTTTATGCTGATTTTCAATTTCAGAAAGCCCTATCTTATGGTGCTTCTTCTTAATCTGCTCGGATTTGGCATATTGAGTTTTATGAACTCGTTTGATAGGAAAATTTTAATAATAGGCGGACTTGTTACACTTATTTTGATGATTTCCTGCTATGTTATCGGCAAAATAAGCGTTCGTGACGGGTACATATTTTTAATAGTGGCGATGCTTTATTCAATAGGCGAAATAATGCTTATGAGAATAGACAAAACCTACGGCGAAAAACAATTTTTATGGCTGCTTGTAAGTACGGTAGGATTTTTTATCGTGTATTTTCTTGTTGTAAAACTTGATGTATGGGATAAAATTCACTATCTGTATTACTTTGCGGCAATTTTTTTGTTTATAATAACTTTGGTGTTCGGAAAAACGCACGGCGGTTCAAGAAACTGGATAATTATAGGCAAACTCAGTTTTCAGCCTTCTGAGATAATCAAACTTCTTGCCGTTTTTATTCTTGCGGACAGGTATGCTTTCCCTGAAAAGTACAGATTTAAAAAGTTTTTCACTCTGTCGGAAGACATTATCTGTTCGGCTATGATTTATTCAATGCTTATGTTCTTTGTTTTGCAGAGAGAGTGGGGAACCGCAGTTTTGATTTTTGCAGTTCACATAAGTCTTATGTATGTTTTTAAATCCGATAAAAGAATAATGGCGGTAAATATTGTTTTTGCCGCACTCGGCAGTTTTTTGGGATTTAAGTATGTAAGCCATATAAAAGTAAGAGTTGATGTCTGGCTTGACCCCTGGAAAAGTGTTGCGGACAAAGGCTATCAGATAACGCAGTCGCTTTTTGCAATAGGTTCGGGCGGATTTTTCGGAACGGGAATAGGACTCGGAAGTCCCGAAGATATTCCCGAAGTTCATAATGATTTTATTTTCTCGGCAATTTGCGAAGAATTCGGAATTCTTGGAGGAATTGCGGTTATTATGCTTTTCTTTATCCTGGTTTACAGGGGTATAAGAATTGCGATGCAGCTTGAAGATGTGTTTTATAAGTGTATCGCCTCGGGAATAAGTATAATGATAGGCTTTCAGACTTTTATTATCCTTGGCGGCGTTACGAAATTTATACCGCTTACAGGTATAACACTTCCGTTTATAAGTTACGGCGGAAGTTCGCTTTTAACAAGTTTTCTTGCTATAGGTGTTTTGGAAGCGGTTGCAAATAAGGTTTCCAAAAAGGAGGCTTTAAGAATTGAAACGGAGTAGTATTGATAAAAAAAGCGAAATATATAAAGAGGGCACAAGTCTTATAACGGTTTTTCTGGGTATAGGCGTGTTGTTTTTAATGCTTGTATGCCATTTGACATATATTGAACTTTGGGGCAAAAACAAATTTATGGATAATGCTTTTAACCAAAGACAATGGAAAAAAGAACAAAACACAATAAGGGGAGATATAACCGATTGCGGCGGAGTAGTTCTTGCACACAGCGAAAAACAAAGCGACGGAACTCAGACAAGGGTTTATGATTTCGGTTCGGCTTATGCACATGTTATAGGATATAATTCAAAAGTTTACGGCAAATCCCAACTGGAACTTACTTATAATAAGGAACTTGCGGGACTTACCGAACTTTCAAATCTTTCGGATATAACCGCAAAAATTCAGGGCGAGAAAAAGGGCAATACCGTCAAACTTACCATTTCAAACAATTTGCAGCAAACTGCAATAAAAGCACTTTCGGGAAGGGCAGGTTCGGTTGTGGCACTTGACCCCAAAACCGGAGAGGTTTTGTGTATGGCAAGCAACCCGTCTTTTAATCCGTCTGCCAAATACCTGGCTGATAACTGGACAAACTTAAACAGTGCCGAAAATTCACCTTTTCTTTTCCGTGCAACAAGCGGACAGTATTCGCCCGGGTCGATATTTAAAACAGTAATTTTGAGTGCGGCATACGAAAACGGATTGAGGGATATGGAGTTTGATGATAACGGCGAGGTAACATTCGGCGGAAAAACGTTTAAAAATTCAGGTTCTCACGCTTACGGACATATCGACCTTAAAAAGGCATATACAGTTTCAAGCAATGTTGCTTTTATGACGCTTGGAAATGAACTCGGCGAGGAAAAAGTTGAAGAATATATAAAAAAATTTAAACTGGTTGATAAAATTAATTTTGATATACCGACTCAAAACGGGCATTATAAAGAGGAAGGAAGTCTTTCGGAAGATGAACTTGCCCAACTTTCGATAGGTCAGGGGACGCTTCTTGTCACACCGCTTAAAATGGCAATGATGGCAGGCACTATTGCAAACGGCGGAGTTATGATGAAACCTTATATTGTAAAACAGGTTAAAACAGACCTCGGAATTGATGTTATGAACGGAAGACAGAAGGCACTCGGCAGAGTAATTCAGCCTGCAACGGCGGATTTTGTTAAAGAGTGTATGGAAAGCGTTGTAACTTCGGGAACGGGAACTGCAGCGTCTGTCTACGGCATAAAAGTTGCCGGAAAAACAGGTACGGCGGAAAACGAAATCAAAGGAAAGGATCACGCGTGGTTTGTGGGTTTTGCTCCGGCAGACGACCCTCAGATTGCGGTTTGCGTAATGCTTGAATATTCGGGCTCTTCGGGCGGTGCTGCCGCAGCCCCGGTTGCAGCAAAGGTAATAAGAGAGTATTTAAAATAACAGGAGGAACAAAAATGGAAGGAATTATGAAGAATATTTCAAAGTCAGAAGTATTAAAACTGAAAGAACAGGTTTCATATCAGGAAGGACAAATTGTAAGTAAAACATTGGTTCAGAATGAGTATGTAAGCCAAACGCTTTTTGCATTTGATAAAGGCGAAGAAATAAGTTCTCATAAAGCAGGAGGAGATGCCTTTGTAATCTGTCTTGACGGCGAAGGTCAAATTACAATAGACGGCACAGAGTACATCTTAAAAGAAGGCGACGCAATTGTAATGCCTAAAGGACATCCCCACGCAGTTTTTGGAAAAGAAAAGTTTAAGATGTTCCTGATTGTTGTATTTTAACGAGGTTCAGCACATTGCCTGAAAAAATCGGAAATAAAAGAAAGCAGTAAATATGCACCCTTTAGGGGGTGCATTGATTTTTTGTTCTTTTTGTGATAGAATTATTGCAACATAAAAGGAGATATAACAATGATTAATGTAAGAAAAGCAAAAGCAAGCGACATTGAAAGAATAATGGTTCTCTTGAGTGAGGTTTTGGAAGTTCACGCAGATCTAAGGCCCGATCTTTTTATTTTCGGAACAACAAAGTACACAAAAGAGGAACTGGGAAAAATAATTTCAAACGAAAACACTCCCGTTTTTGTTGCAGCAGATGAACAGGATTCGGTTGTAGGTTATGCCTTTTGTGTTATTGAAAATACGGCTGAAACACCTAATATGCACAAGGTTAAAACGCTTTATATTGACGATTTGTGCGTTGATGAGAATGTAAGGGGAAAACATATCGGAAGCACTGTTTATAAGTTTGTTCTCGATTATGCAAAAAGCATAGGCTGTTATAATGTCACCCTTAATGTATGGGAGGGCAACGATAACGCCCGTAAATTTTATGAAAAGTCCGGAATGTTTGTAAGAAAAACTCAAATGGAAGTTATTTTAAAATAGACTTTATCTGTATTTTATATATTCTGTAAATTTTTTTGCGGCGGCTGCGGTAGGACAGTGCAGCATTATGTATCTTTACGACAAAGCCCCCGGACTTTTTGAAAATGCAAAACTGATAGAAAAAATAGATTGCATTGATGAAGAAGTTGAATATTTACTTTTAGTGTGCTAAAATGTAAAATAAAAGGAGGTCTTTGTATATGAAACTTAATATAACGAGAGAACAGGCTTTTGAACTTTTGAAAAAATATAACAAGGAAGAGTTTCATATTCTTCACGCTCTTACCGTTGAGGGAGTTATGAGATATTTTGCAAAAGAACTTGGATATGCAGACGAAGTTGATTTTTGGGGAATATGCGGACTTCTTCATGATGTTGACTTTGAAATGTATCCCGAACTTCACTGTATAAAAGCACCTGAACTGTTAAGCGAAATAGGTGCGTCGGACGACATTGTCCACGCAGTATGTTCTCACGGATATGAAATATGCTGCGATGTTAGGCCGGAACACACAATGGAAAAAGTTTTGTATGCAACCGACGAACTTACGGGACTTATTGGTGCTGCGGCCAGAATGAGACCGTCTAAAAGCACAAAAGATATGGAACTTTCAAGCCTTAAAAAGAAATTTAAAGACAAAAAGTTTGCAGCAGGCTGTTCAAGAGATGTTATAAAAAAAGGTGCGGAACTTTTAGGCTGGGAGTTGGACGAACTTCTTTCAAAGACAATTCTTGCAATGCGTGAAACAGAAGATAACACAAGTTTATAAGGGGTTGAGTCTTTATGGATATAGGTTTAAAAATCATAACCGAAGATGACGCAGAGGATCTTTTAAAGATTTATGCCCCGTATGTTTTGAATACGGCAATAAGTTTTGAATATGAAGTGCCGTCTGTTTCAGAGTTTAAAAAAAGAATAAATAAAACTCTTGAAAATTATCCGTACATTGCGGCAGTTTCGGACGGTAAAACAGTGGGCTATGCTTACGCAGGACGGCTTAAAGAGCGTGAGGCTTATATTCATTCGGTTGAAACTACAATTTATACCGACGAAGCATACAGACATATGGGAATAGGCAAAAAACTTTATACTTTGCTGGAGGAAATATTAAAAAGGCAAAATGTCATAAATCTCAACGCCTGCATCACATATACAGACAGAGAAGACGGACATCTTACAAAAAACAGCCCTGATTTTCATAAACATATGGGCTATAAACTCACAGGGAGATTTACCAAATGCGGATACAAATTCGGCAAATGGTATGACATAATATGGATGGAGAAAATAATAAGCAGCCATAACCCCGTTCCTGAAGAGTTTAAACCGTTTTCAGAATATAAAACTTACTTAACAAAAGGTTTGTTATAACATCTTACGCAAGATGAAATAATGTAACGCTATGCGTCCCTGTTTGAAGTCTTTATAAAGGCTTCAAATATTTTTTTGCTGTTTTGGTCTGAAAGATATGAAAACTCAGGATGCCACTGAACAGCCCAGACAAATTTTTTGCCGGGCATAAATACCGCTTCGGTAATTCCGTCTTCCGAAACTGCCATTTCGGACAAAGAAGGTGCAAGTTTTTTTATTGCCTGATGATGGTAACTGTTTACACCCAGCGTCCTCAAATTAAGAAGTTTTTCAAGCGGTGACAATGGGACTGTAAAAACATTATGTATAGCCCTGTTATACGGCGGTTTCATCGAATGGCAGATATTTGACGGGTGCTCTTTAGGTATATCCTGATAAAGCGTTCCTCCCAAATATGCGTTCAAAAATTGTATACCGCGGCATATTCCTAAAATCGGTTTATCTTGCGTAAGAGCATATCTTAATAATATTTTTTCCATATCGTCACGCATTTTGCAGGTTTCTCCCATTTTTTCCGATGGCGTTTCACCGTATAAAGAAGGCGAAACATCCTGACCTCCGGCAAACAGGAAACCGTCGCACAATTTTGCGGACTCGGTAATATTTTCATCATCTGATGTAAGACCCAGCATTATCGGTATGCCCCCTGCCGTTTCGATTCCTTTTAAGTAGCCGGGGAGCATCCAGTAAGAATTTTTATCCGAATCGTAAAGCGGGGTAACTCCGATTATAGGTTTTTTCATAAAAATCAGACCTTTCGTAAAACAAAAAGACGCTCCCAGTGAAAACTGAAAGCGTCTTTGCTTTTTTTGCATTATAACACACTTTAGCATAAAATGCAAGCGATTTTATCTTGCTTATTTTTAAAAAGTATGCTAAAATCCGAGCGAGGTGATTTTAAATGGGCATAACCAAAAACTTTTCAAACCCCGATGGTGTGTGGGGAAAAATATTTCTTTCCGGTATGAATGTCGGACACAGTTTTATTTCCAAATGGGGACTTGGGCATTACAAGTGGCAGAGCAATACAAATGCACTGGACATAGGCTGCGGCGGAGGTATTAACATAAAAAGAATGCTTAAAAAATCGCCGATGGGAACGGTGTGCGGACTTGATATATCTAAAGAAAGCGTTAAAAAAAGTATAAAAGTCAATAAAAAGCATATAGGGAAAAGATGCGAAATAAAACTCGGAAGTTCTGACAACATTCCGTTTCCGGATGAAAAATTTGATGTAGTTACGGCTTTCGAAACAGTCTACTTTTGGACTGATATTGAAAAATCTTTCAGCGAGGTATCAAGAGTTCTTAAACCGGGAGGCACATTTTTAATTGTGGGCGAACTTTTTAACCCCAACAGTATATGGAGTAAAATGATTGAGGGTATTAATATCCGTACAGTTGACGAAATTAAGTCTTATATGAAAGATGCAGGTTTTTCGGAATTTAAAACTTTCGGCAACGGAAATATGTTTTCGGCGGTTTCGGGAATAAAGCACAAAAAGAATTAAAATTTATCAACAACAGACTGCCGAAAAAGTCGGTCAACCGCAAGCAAAAAAATATTAATACATTTTTCCGTATACAATTTGAGTGTATTATTTGCCTGATAACTGCTGTCCAAAATAATGAAACCACATCAGAAACACCTTGCCCCACCGGGGGGGCAAGGTGTTTTGCTTGCTTTTGCCGAACATAAACTCTACCGTATACACATACGCCGACGAATTCATGTTCGGCAAATTTACCTTCCCTTTTCGAAGTCTTTAGCGTGTCGATAAGTTTATCGACACGCTAAAAATTCCGTAATAGGTTCTTATTACGAAATTTTTATGTTTATGTAATAAAAAATCGGGAAAAGATATATTAAAGAAACCTAAAAATGAAAGGAATGGTTATATGTATTATTCTGCAGGAACTTATGAGTCTTTTGCAAAACCCGAAAAGCCTATGGGAGTTGACAAAAAGTCGGCGTATATAATAGGAACAGGTCTTGCCGGGCTTACGGCGGCATTTTACCTTGTCCGTGACGGACAGATGAAAGGAGAACATATTCATATACTTGAAAAACTTGAACTTGCGGGCGGAAGCTGCGACGGAAGAAAAGATGTCACAAAAGGATTTTATATGCGTGGCGGAAGAGAAATGGATAATCATTTTGAAGTTATGTGGGATACTTTCAGGGATGTTCCGTCACTTGAAAATCCCGGACTTTCCGTACTTGATGAATATTACAGATTAAACAAACACGACCCGAATTATTCTCTTTGCAGAGCAACGGTTAACAGGGGACAGGACGCAAAAACCGATAAAAAGTTTACCCTTGACAAAGAGTCGGCAATGGCACTTTCAAAACTTTTTATAACACCCGAGGAAAGTCTTGAGGACAAAAAGATATATGAAGTGCTGCCCGAATCGTTTTGGGATACAAATTTCTGGCTCTACTGGCAGACTATGTTTGCCTTTCAGAAATGGTCAAGTGCGTTGGAGATGAAGCGTTATCTGTGCAGATATGTTCACCATATAGACGGACTCCCGGATTTTTCGGCATTAAGATTTACTAAATACAATCAATATGAAAGTTGAATTATGCCGCTTGTTAAATATCTTGAAAACAGCGGAGATAAAATAGAATTCGTAATAGAGGATAAAAATGTAATAATCGAGGACGCCGGAAACAAAAAAATTGCAAAACAAATTGAATATATTAAAAACTCGGAGAAACAGACCATAAATCTTACGCAAGATGACCTTGTGTTTATCACAAACGGCTGCTGCACCGATACATCGTGTTACGGGGATCAGACAAATGCCCCCGACCTTTCCAAAATCAAAAACGGTTCGGGAGAGTCGTGGGACCTTTGGAAAAACATTGCTGCCCAGGCAAAGCACGGGGAATACGGAAATCCCGATAAATTCTGTTCAGATGTTGAACAAACAAATTGGATGAGTGCAACCGTTGCAACAAAAGACGAAAAAATAATAAAACATATTATGGATATCTGCAAGAGAGACCCGAGAAGCGGAAAAGTTACAACCGGCGGAATAGTTACTGTAAAAGACAGTGCCGAAAATTGGTATCTTTCGTGGACAATCAACCGGCAGCCGCAGTTTAAAGCACAGGACAAAGATACTGTTTTGGTATGGGTGTATGCTTTAAATACTGACAGAGAGGGCAATTATGTTAAAAAGAAAATGAAAGAATGTGCCGGACAGGAAGTTTGCCGGGAATGGCTTTACCATATAGGCGTTCCCGAAAACGAAATTGATTTTCTTGCTGAAAATGCCTGCAATACAACAACTTGTTATATGCCTTATATAAACGCATTTTTCCAGCCGAGAAAAAACAGCGACAGACCCAAAATCGTTCCCGACGGGGCGGTAAACTTTGCATTTTTGGGGCAGTTTGCCGAAACCCCGAGAGATACAATTTTTACAACCGAGTATTCGATGCGTACAGGTATGGAAGCGGTTTATACATTGCTTGATATTGACAGGGGAGTTCCCGAAGTATGGGCAAGCAAATATGATGTGAGAGAACTTCTCCGTGCTTGCTATTATGCAATAGACAAAAAGCCGATAACCGATATAAGACTTTCGTTTGCCGAAAGAGAGGCATTAAAACTTGTTTTAAGAAAAGTTAAAGGTACTGATATTGAAATACTGTTAAAAGAAAGCGGACTTATTGAATAATAAAAAGGCAATGTTAAAAACCTCCGCAACGCAGGAAACGGAGGAAAACCATATAAAAATGCGAGGACTGTTTAAGAAGCGGGTTGACTCTTTAAACAGCCTCTTTTTTTACAATATCTATAAATCTTGAAACATCTTCCGGCGGATTTGAACTGTAAAGTATTCCGTAGGTTATGGAATAATTCCAGTTTACGGGTATTGAAACAAGTCCCGGGTGAACATCTTTCCAGCACTCGGTTGTAAGAAGAATATTTCCCGATTCGGCACATCTGTTAAAAACCGACAAATCGTAAAACCGGGGAGTGTCCTCAATTTTGATTTCGGGGTGGTTTTTAGTAAGGTCGTCCCTTAAACGGTCGTTTGTGTCGGAATCTCCTCTTTTAACCATCATAAGAGTATACCCGTGAAGGTCTTTAACATCAATAGATTCCATTTTTGAAAGAGGGTGCTCTCTTGAAACGGCAATCATCTTTTTATATTTGCCGAGCGGAAGGAAGTTGCACAATGAAAGCCATGCTTTTGAGTCGCAAACTCCCATCAAAAAATCAAATTTTTCACCGAGTTTTTCTATTTCCGAGAGTATTCCGTCAGAATTGTCCTCAAAAGGAACAAGATGAAGTTTGTATCCGGGAAAGTTGGAGTTTACTTTGTACCAAAGTTCTGTAAAAGGTTTTGCAGGATTTAAAAGCGATGTTCCGACGCAAAAAGTCGTGTTGTATTTCCTGGTGGCTTCGTTTGCTCTTCTTACGGATTTTTCTGAAAATTCCATTATTTTTCTTGAATCCGAAAGCAAACTTGTTCCGGCAGGGGTAAGTTTTATTCCCGAGGGCGTTCTTTCGGTGAGTTTCATATTAAGGTGCTGCTCTAAGGCGTTTACTTTTTTCATAACCGCCGTGGGTGAAATGAAAAGTTTTTCAGCCGCTTTGGTAAAACTTCCTGTTTCGGCAACCGCAACAAATGTATCAAGCAAAGGATTATACATACCATCACTCCGTTTGTATAAACTTTTAGTTAATGCTATGATAACATATCGGGTATTCCGTGTCAACAGTTTAAGTGGTAAAATGTAAGCAAAAGGGAGGGAATTTTTATGGAAGAATTAAGCGTTTTTAAAATCGGAAACGAAAATAAAGCGTACGAAAAATATTTTGTAGGAAAAAGTTACCTTAATATGCTGTCAGACAAACAGGTTGTAATAGGAAATGTTACTTTTGAGCCGAAATGCCGTAATAACTGGCATATTCACCATTCATCTTCGGGAGGCGGACAGATTTTAATGGTTACAGCCGGAAAAGGCTGGTATCAGGAATTCGGAAAATCTCCCGTAATGTTAAAACCCGGCGATGTTGTAAATATTCTTCCCGGGGTAAAACATTGGCACGGTGCTGCAAAGGACTCTTATTTTCAGCACTTAGCAATTGAAGTTCCGGGAAAAGATACAAAGACTGAGTGGTGCGAACCGGTTTCGGACGAAGAATATAATAATCTGAAATAAAAGCAGGAGGTATGCAAACAATGAAAAAAGTTCTTGTTATTTCATCAAGTCCCAGAAAAAACGGAAATTCGGATATTTTGTGCAATGAGTTTATAAGAGGTGCTGAAGAAAGCGGAAACAAGGCCGAAAAAGTTTTTATTGCAGACAAAAATATCAATTACTGCAAAGGCTGCGGAGCCTGTAATGTGACACATAAATGCGTGCAGAAGGACGATATGGCAGAAATTATGGATAAAATGGTTGAGGCAGACGCAATAGTTTTGGCAACGCCCGTTTATTTTTATTCGGTTTGCGGTCAGCTTAAAACTTTTATTGACAGAACGGTTCCACGCTACACTGAAATCGCAAATAAGGATTTTTATTTTATTATGACTGCCGCAGACAATGAAAAATCTTCTCTTGAGAGAACTTTAGAAACAATAAGAGGATTTACTGAAGATTGCCTTTACGGAGCAAAAGAGGCAGGAATTATTTACGGAACGGGTGCATGGAAAATGGGAGAAATCAAGGATACACCGGCATATAAAGAGGTTTATGAAATGGGAAAGAGGGTTTAAATATGGAATATATTACTTTATCAAACGGCGTAAAAATGCCGATTTTAGGATACGGAGTTTATCAGGTATCAAAAGATGAGTGTGAAAGATGCGTTTCGGACGCACTTAAGACAGGATACAGACTTATAGATACGGCACAGGCGTATTTCAATGAAGAACAGGTGGGAGATGCTATTTTAAAATCAGGCATTCCCAGAAGTGAGATTTTCCTCACCACAAAGGTCTGGATTGAACATTACGGATATGAAAATGCGAAAAAATCGGTTTTAGAGTCTATGAAAAAATTAAAAACGGATTATCTTGACCTTGTTCTTTTGCATCAGCCTTATTTTGACAGTTACGGAGCATGGAGGGCACTTGAGGAACTTTATGAACAAAAGAAAATAAGGGCAATAGGAATATCCAATTTCTATGCTGACAGAATGGTTGAATTTGCATCGTTTAATAAAATCAAACCAATGGTAAATCAGGTGGAAACACATATTTACAATCAGCAGAAAGAACTTAAAGTATGGGCAGATAAATACTGCATCGCACTTCAGGCGTGGGGACCGTTCGGCGAGGGCAGAAACGGTATTTTTGAAGATGAAACAGTTAACAAAATCGGTGAAAAATATAACAAAACCGCCGCACAGGTTATGCTCAGGTGGAATATCCAGCGTGGAATTTCTGTAATTCCCAAATCTACTCATAAAGAGAGAATGGAAGAAAACTTTAATGTATTTGATTTTAAACTTACCGAGCAGGATATGAACCTTATATCTTCTGTTGATAAGGCGGAAACGGCATTTTTCAGACACGATGACCCAAAGACTGTTGAGTGGTTTGTGAAAATGCTTGAAGAGAGAAAAGGAAAGAAATAATAAAAAGCATCCCCCTTTGTTGTATAAATAAATATCCACCCGCTATGTTGCAGTAGTCAAGTAAAAGTAGACACTAAAAACCACAAATTATCCAAACCCTTGTTCGGTTCTATATTGAACAGGGGTTTTGTAATTTAGTTTGTATGATAATCTTTCGTTATTAAAGTAATAAACATAGTTTTCAATAAACGATGGTATGCTCTCTGCGGATTTCAAATTGAAATCTATTTTCATTTCTTCTTTTATCCATCCGTTTAAGGATTCTATTATCGGGTTGTCGGTTGGCGTTCCCGCTCTTGACATAGAACGTTTGATGTTGGTATAATATTTATGGGTTTGGTAAAAACCTGATGAAGAGTAGACACTGCCTTGGTCTGTGTGCAAAGTGACTGGGTATGTCTGCTCTTTTGTATTTTCTATCAACTCATTCAAACAATGATAATACGGCAAACTGCTGCCTATTTTGTTTGTCACACAACTTGCTATTATTTCGTTATTATACACATCTAACATATACGTCCATTCCCAACGGATACCTTTGTGTCTAAAACAAGTCATATCTGATACTACGATTTCCAATGGCCTTGTTACTTTCCAATTACCCTTAATTGTATTTGGAAATTTAATATGTTCTTTTCCTTCATATTTTCTCCCGCGATTCGTTTTAGAACGAATACCTGCGAACTTACAACATTTGTGAGCTAAATTATCCGAGAAAATCCAACCGGTTTCATTACGTACCAATCTCGCAAGATAATGATAGCCTTTTGTTTTGTGCTTTTTATGTTGCTCTAACAACAATTCTGTTAAAATCATTCTGTCTCGCTCGTAATGATTGGGATTATCTTTTCTTATTAACCGTTTGTAATATCCGGAACGATTAACTGACATTGTTTCACACAAAAATTTTATACTATATTTATCTTTCAAAGAGTATATTATTTCATATTCGCGTCTTTTAAGGTAACGAACTCCTTGTTTGCACCAGCTCCTTTCACTTGGTACCCTTTTTTTAATCGTTCATTTTCTATCTCTAATTTTGCTAATTGTAGCCGTAATCTATCGGTTTCTGTTAAGGACTTAGCGGTATGCAGCGCAGAAAATGGATTTCCTTTTCTGCTGTTTTTAGAATCAAAGGCTACTTCGCCATACTGATTGTAGTTCCTTATCCATCGACAAATCATTCCTTTATCGGCAGCATATTCTTTAGCAAGAGAGCCGGCTGATATGTGTTCTTCGTAATATCTTTTTATTATTGCCAACTTTTGTTCTTTTGTCCAAATTCGTTTTGTTTGTCCTTTTTTCAACTCAAACACCTCCACAATTATTTTATCACATAAACAAAAAAGTAGATACACGGTGGTTTTCCTTGTGTCTACTTTTATTTTACTACTTCAACTATGCGGGTGGATATTTATTTAAAGCATTGTTTTTCTTAATTCTTCATCCGAAAGCGGAGAAAGGTATGCCGGCGGAATATCGAAAAGCGTTTTACAGCCCGTCATATTTTGTTTATTCATTTTAACTGCCGCTCTTGCAGCCGCAATTAACACCGATGATGTAAATTCAGGGTTTGAATCGAGTTTTAGACTGTATTCTATAATATGTTTATTCTCTTTATTAATTCCTGTGTTTCCGGTCCTTATAACAAAACCGCCGTGAGGTATGCCCTTATGGTTTTCGTCAAGTTCCTGCTGTGAAATAAAATGGACTGTTGTATCATAATCGGAAAAATAGTTTGGCATTGTAACTATTTCGTGTTCTATTTTTTTAAGGTCTGCTCCCTCTTTGGCAACAACAAAGCATTCTCTTGTATGTTTTTCCCTTACGGAAAGGTCGGGATTTTCGCCGTTTCTTACCCTTTCTAAGGCACTTTCAACAGGAATTGTATACTGTCTTGCGTCCAAAACTCCATCAATTCTTCTTATTGCGTCCGAGTGGCCTTGGCTTACGCCTTTTCCCCAAAAAGTGTAATCTTTTCCGTCGGGAAGGATTACCGATGAGTAAAGCCTGTTAAGAGAGAACATTCCCGGGTCCCAGCCTACCGATATAACTGCGGTTTTTCCGCCTTCTTTTGCTGCAGCATCTGTATTGTTAAAATGTTCGGGTATTTTTGCGTGAGTATCAAAACTGTCAACAACATTGAAATTCTTTGCAAGCAAAGGCGTCTGAACAGGCAGGTCTGTTGCACTTCCTCCGCAAATAATAACAACATCAATATTGTCTTTGTGACATAGTATATCGTCTGCTTTAAAAACTTTTGCACCGGTTAAAGTTTTTACGGTTTCGGGATTTCTTCTTGTAAAAATTCCGTAAAGTTCAGTGTCGGGATTTTGATTTATTGCACATTCCGTGCCTTTTCCCAAATTTCCGTAGCCGTAAATTGCTATTTTAATTTTCATTTATATCGCTCCTTTAAAACTAACTGTATTTAATATATCACTTTCGGGTAAAATAAGCAATAATTTTATATAATATATGGTAGATTTTTTTAATAAAATGTGGTAAAATAACTTTTGCAAAGAAGGTGTAAAAATGAAAACTTTAAAATTTAAAGACGGTATTAATTTTAATTTTATAGAAGACGGCAAATTTAAAACTGCCGCACTTACGGTGAATTTTTTAAGACCGTTAAACAAGGACGAGGTCACATTCAATTCGCTTATTCCGTCCGTTGTAAGGAGAGGCTCGCAAAACTATCCCGATACGCTTTCATTAAACCGTTATCTTGACAGTTTGTATGGTGCTGATTTTACTTCGGGAATACGGAAAAACGGCGAAACTCAGATAATCACATTTTCATTTAAAACGGTTTCGGATAAATATGCACAAAACTGCCGTCCGTTTTCAAAACTTATTGAACTTATGGGCGAAGTTTTGTTTAATCCTTTGGTAAAAGACGGCGGTTTTGACCGTGATTTTACCGAGAGGGAAAAAGAAAATTTAAGCCAGTTGATTGAAAGCGTTATAAATGACAAAAGAGAGTATGCAAAAAAACGCCTTATAGAAGAAATGTATAAAAATTCTCCGTACGGCATATTTGAGTACGGATATATTTCAGACCTTGAAAAAATTGACGGCAAAAATCTTTATGAACACTATTTAAAAGTTATTTCGCAAAGCCGAATTGAAGTTTTTGTAACCGGTGCTTTTGATAAAGAAGAAGTGACAGAGGAACTTAAAAAAGTATTTGAAAAGATAACCGTTGTGCCGATAAAACTTTCAGGGCCTGAAAGGGACATTTTTAACAAAGATATCAATTATATTTATGAAACTGCTCCCGTAACTCAGGGTAAACTTTCGATGGGATTTAAAACAAATATCACGGCAAACGACCCCGATTATTTTGCAATTCTTGCGGCAAACAATCTTTTCGGCGGTTCGGTGCACTCGAAACTGTGTTTAAATGTCCGCGAAAAACTTTCGCTTGCTTATTATGCGGGTTCGTCTTACAGTTCCTTTAAAGGATTTATAAATGTAAACTGCGGTATAGAATGTGATAAGTTTGATGTAACCGTTAAAGAAGTGTTCAACCAGCTTGAAGATATGAAACAGGGCAAATTCACAAAAGAAGAACTTGAATTTACAAAATTTTCACTCACCACAACTTATCAGAGTTCGGGCGATTCTATGGGTGCCCTGGAGGACTACTACCTTTCGCAGAAAATTCTCGGTACTGAAAATACCATAGATTCCTGTATCAAAAAAATAAATGAGGTAACAAAGGAAGAAGTTATTGAAGCAATAAGAAAGGCGAAACCCGATACGGTGTTCTTTCTTAAAGGAGGTGCGGCTTTATGATAACGGAAATTATTAAAGACAGTTTTTTAGATGAGGAAGAACATATTTACAGTCTTGATTCGGGACTTAAAATCATAATAATTCCAAAAAAGGGATTTGCAAAAACAACTGCAATGTTTGCAGTAAATTTCGGCTCGGTTGTAAACACCTTTAAGGGTGAGGGAGAAAAAAATTATACGAGAATACCCGACGGGGTCGCACATTTTCTTGAACATAAACTTTTTGAAAGCGAACAGGGCGACGCTTTTACTCTCTATGCAAAAACGGGAGCAAATGCAAACGCATACACATCTTTTAATGTTACAAACTACTATTTTTCATCGACAAACAGACTTAAAGAAAATCTTGAAATTCTGATAAATTTAATAGGTACTCCCTATTTTACCGATGAAAATGTAAACAAAGAACAGGGAATAATAGGTCAGGAAATTAATATGTATCTTGACAGTCCCGGCTGGAGAGTTTATTTTAATATGCTTCAGGCTATGTATGAAAAAAATCCTGTAAGATATGATATTGCAGGCTCGGTCGAAAGCATTTCAAAAATCACTCCCAAACTTTTGTATGACTGTTACAATAAATTTTACACTCCCGAAAATATGGTGCTTACCGTTGTGGGCGATGTGTGCCCCGAGGAAATTTTTAAGTTTGCAAGTGAAAAAATAAAAAGACTCGGAACAGAAAAAAATATAGCGGTTAAAACGGAAAAAGAACCGGAAAGTATTTTAAGCCATAAGGCAGAACAAAAACTTTCGGTAAGTATGCCGCTTTTTGCAATAGGGTTTAAAGACAAACCTGCCGGTAAGGGAAAAGACCTTGTAAGAAAAGAAATAATCGGAAGAATGGCACTTGATATTGTATTCGGAAAAAGCGGTGACTTTTTTGACGAGTGCTATAATATGGGGCTTATAAACGACAGTTACGGCATTGATTTTGAGTGCGAACCAAACTTCTGCCACAGTATGATTCAAGGTGAAAGCGAAACACCGGATGAAGTTTTAAAAAGAGTTGTTTTGTATGCCAAAAGGCGTATGGATGAGGGCATAACCTATGAGGAATTAAGCACTCAGAAGAATATCGAAAAAAGTATGTTTATAAAGGACTTCAACCGTGTTGAAAATGTCGCAAGAAATGCAATGGAAGCATATTTCGGCGGTTACGGACTTTTTGATGTGCTTGAGGTTATAGAAAGCATAACTAAAGAAGATATTGACAGGCAGTTAAAGAAATTTACGGAGGAAAACTCAGTTCTTTCAGTAATAAGACCTGAGCAAAATTAATATTATGTATGATAACTATGTAGGATTTCCGGGATTCGGACTTAAATTCAATATTGACCCCGTTGCATTTAACCTTTTTGGAAAGAATATTTACTGGTACGGAATTATAATAGCGTCGGGACTTATTCTTGCACTTTTTTTGTGTGTTAATCTCGGTAAAAAATACTCGCTTCCCAAAGATGCTGTAACAGATATAGTGCTTTACGGAACACCGGTTGCAATAATTTGTGCAAGGCTTTACTATGTCATTTTTAAGTTTTCCGACTACAAAGATAACCTTGCAGATATTATTAAAATCTGGGAGGGAGGGCTTGCAATTTACGGCGGTGTTATAGGTGCTGTAATAACTGCCTATGTTTATTGCAGAGTTAAAAAGATAAGTTTTCTTAAAACTGCCGATATATTAATTATCGGCGTACTTCTAGGTCAGGCGATAGGAAGATGGGGAAACTTTGTGAATAAAGAGGCGTTCGGCGGACTTACAGACCTTCCGTGGAGAATGGAAATCTATAACGGAATTTCTCTTGTTTCGGTTCATCCCACATTCCTGTACGAAAGCATTTGGAACTTAATAGGAGTATTGGTACTTCTTTTTGTAAATAAAAGAAAAAAGAAAGATGGCGAAGTTTTCTTTTCATACTTTGTTTGGTATGGAATCGGAAGATATTTCATAGAGGGACTCAGAACAGACAGTTTATATCTCGGAAATTTCAGAATTTCTCAAATAGTTGCCGTGATTACTGCCGTTGCCGGCATAATATTGCTTATTTATCCAAAGAGAACTAAAAAAACAGACTGATATATCTATAACTTTTGCCGAACATAAACTCTGCCGTATACACATACGC
>CAKSDT010000002.1 GCA_934446135.1 uncultured Clostridia bacterium | reverse complement strand
CAATGGTTATCCGAAAATTAATACGCTCAAAATATATGCGGAAAATTGTATTAATATTTTTTTGCTTGCGGTTGACCGACTTTTTCGACAGCCTGAAGCGTTCTGTATTTACTGCAGAACGCTTTACTTGTAATTTTTAGGCGAATAACCCGTAACTCGTTTAAAAACTGTACTGAAATAATTTTGGTTTGCAAACCCAAAAGAAATCGCAGTTTCTTTTATTGATGTTCAGTTCTGTATCATCATTACGGCTTGATTTATCTTCATCTTGTTAAAATACTCCATAACCCCCATCCCTGAATACCTCGAGAAAGTCTTTTTTAAATTAATTTCACTCATATTACACATTAACGCAATATCAGCGACAGAAAGAGTTTTATTCAGATTTTTACTCATACATTCTATTATTTTTGTGTAATTTTCAGCAGTTCTTGATTTACTTTCTTTTTTATTGATATTTTTTGCTAGAAGATTAAGAACAAAGATTTCAAGTTCTTTTAATGCTGTCTGACTTTGCGAAAGTTTATCTTTTTCTATTCCTACAATGTTGCAATTCTCAATGTGATAACTGTTATATAGTTCGCTTAAAATCAACTGCGGTCTTAAAATATCAGATACCTTAAATATTTTTCCTTCATATTCAGGCATTCCCTCTGCCGAAAATGTAAGTATTACAACTATAGGCTTAGTTTTTTCTTCCGCCCAAATACGGTGAAATTCCATGGGCTCATGAATTATCGCCTCACCTGCTCCGAGTGTAAGTACATCTTTATCTGCCGTTACACCAACTTTTCCCTCTGTCACAATCACTATTTCCCAAAAATTGTGTTCTTCTCCCTTAAAAAAATAGTCAGTTTCAAAATGCTGAAGAGATGCAGTATAAAGTTTTATAATTCTAAAAAATTCTGAGGTATCAACAAACCCGTACATAACACCACTCCAAATTATACAAATTTATATATTTTATATACAAACGCGTATATATTTTATATTTTATATATGATATTATCATACCAAAGATAAGAATTTTTGTCAATAAAAGGAGGATATATTATGAAAAAATTGAAAGCAATTGTTTTAGGTTTCGGTATGAGAGGAGAGGTATACTCAAAATATGCCTTAGACCACCCCGAAGAATTGGAAATAATTGCTGTGGCTGAGCCGGTTGCAGCAAAAAGAACGGTTGCAAAAAAACTTCACAATCTTTCTGATGAAAATATTTACGAAGACTGGAAAGACCTTCTAAACAAACCAAAATCAGCAGACTTCGTAATCATTGCAACACAGGATAATATGCACTTTGAGCCGGCAATAGAGTGCATAAATCAAGGTTATAATATTCTTTTAGAAAAACCAATTGCACCAACCGCAAAAGAATGCAAAATAATAGCCCAAAAGGCAAAAGAAAAAGGTGTAAAAATAATTGTTTGCCATGTTTTAAGATTTACTTCGTTTTTTAAGACAATAAAAGATTTTATTGACTCTGATAAAATTGGTGAAGTTATGTCTGTAATACATATGGAAAATGTCGGTCACACACATCAAAGTCACAGTTTTGTTCGCGGAAACTGGCGAAACTCGAAAGAATCATCCCCCATGATTTTGGCAAAATCATGTCACGATACAGACATACTTCAGTGGCTTATAGGTAAAAAATGCAAAAAAATACAGTCCTTTGGTTCACTTTCATACTTTACTCCGAAAAACAGACCTCAAGGGGCTCCGGATTATTGTATAAACGGTTGTCCTAAAGCCGACACTTGTTTTTACAATGCTGTAAAACTTTACGCGGAATCTAATAACGAATGGTTTAGAGGCGTTGCCGCAAATAAAGAAAACCCCACAGACGAAGAAGTTATAAAAGCGATTACTGATGGACCTTATGGAAGATGTGTATTCAACTGTGATAATGATGTAGTAGACCACCAAGTTGTTAATATGGAATTTGAAGGCGGAGCAACCGTATCATTTACTATGAATGCCTTTAATGCCGGAGGAAGATTTATAAGAATTTTCGGTACAAAAGGTGAACTTATTGGTGCTATGGGAGAAAACACCATTAAAATATTTACATTTGAAGATGGTAAAAGCCATGAATACAATTTAGATAAAATAGGTGAAACCATAACAAGCGGCCATGGCGGCGGTGACACAAATATAATGAAAGATTTGATAAGATATTTTTCAGATGATGTTTCCAGTAAGTCAATATGCGATATCGAAACTTCATATCTTAATCATCTGATTTCGTTTGCCGCAGAGGAATCCCGTATCAACGGAAAAATAATAGATATGGATTCTTTCGAAGAAAGAATTTAACTGGAGGGATGAATTATATGGATACCACACTTTTGATTATGGCTGCCGGAATGGGAAGCAGATTTGGAGGACTAAAACAAATTGCTCCCATTGGTCCAAACGGCGAGGTGATACTTGATTTTTCAGTTTTTGACGCAAAGAAAGCGGGATTTAACAAAGCTGTATTTATAATTAAAAAAGATATAGAATCGGACTTTAGGAACTGTATTGGAAGAAGAATAGAAAAGATCATTGATGTTGACTATGTATTCCAGGAAACAGATAAAATTCCAAATGAATTTTCAAATCTTTCTGTAAGAAAAAAACCGTGGGGTACAGGGCACGCAGTGCTATGTGCAAAAGATAACGTTAAAACACCTTTTGCAGTAATAAATGCTGATGATTTCTACGGAAGAGAATCATTTAAACTTATCCATGATCATCTTGTGCAAGATAACAGCATATGTATGATAGGTTATAAACTATCAGACACTCTTACAGAAAACAGAACAGTAAGTCGCGGAGTGTGTGAGGTCGAAAACGGCTATTTGAAAAGTATAACCGAGTATACAAATCTTGATAATAACTCCGGATTTCCTGATGATACAATTGTTTCTATGAATCTATGGGGATTTACATCTGAAATATTTAAAGAACTTGAAAAAGACTTTTATTCATTTCTTAAAAACATATCGGACCCTGAAAAGGATGAGTTTTTTCTTCCGTTTGTTGTCAATAATTTAATTAATGAAGAAAATAAAAAAGTTTCAGTTATCCCGACACCCGAAAAATGGTATGGTATAACATACAAAGACGATGCCGAAAGCGTTAAATCGGCAATCAAAAATATGACAGACAATGGGGTTTATGATGGAATTTGATTTAAATTTTATAATGAAGCAATTTTCGCCCGACAATGGAATTGCTCCCTATGGAGACGGACATATCAATCAGACATTTCTTGCAAAATCAAAGCAATATATCTTGCAGAGAATAAATACCTCTGTTTTTGCTGACCCTTACAAACTTATGAATAATATTCAAAATGTCACAAATCATCTCCGCAAAAAAATTATTGACGCAAACGGAAATCCCGACCGTGAAACACTCACTGTTATTCCGACCGTTTCGGGCGAACTGTGTTATAACTATAATGAAAACTATTTCAGAGTATATAAGTTTATTTCGGATACAGTATATTACAGCGTTGCCAATAATCCTAAAACTCTGTAGTATGCTGCCAAATCTTTTGGAAAATTTCAAAATATGCTTAACGACTTTCCTATAGAAAAACTTTATGAAACTATCCCCGACTTCCATAACACCCCAAAAAGATTTTCGGCTCTTGAAAAAGCAATAAAAGAAGACCGTGCAGGAAGATTGAAATTTGTTGAAGACGAAGTGAATTTTTCATTAAACCAGAATCATATTACGCAAGATATTATGAATTCCATTGCCGACGGCAGTGTTCCGCTCAGAGTTACTCACAATGACACCAAAATTAATAATGTTCTTTTTGATAAAGACACCGGCGAAGGTGTTTGCGTTATTGACCTTGATACGGTAATGCCGGGTTCTCTTCTTTTTGATTACGGCGATGCCTTAAGAACCGGTGCTGCAACAACTGCTGAAGATGAACAAAATTTATCTCTTATGTGGTTTGATATGACATCTTTCAGAATGTTCACAAAAGGCTACCTTGAAGAGGTTTTTCCTGTTATAACTAAGAGAGAAATTGAACTTTTGCCGTTATCTGTAAAACTTCTTACATATGAGTGCGGAATAAGATTTCTGACAGATTACTTAAACGGTGACACATATTTTAAGGTGACCCGTGAAAACCACAATCTTGACCGAACAAGAACACAATTTAAACTTTATAAAGACATAGAAAATAAATTCGAAGAGATAAGCAGTGTTGTTAAAGAATGCGTAAGACAAAATGAGGTGTAATTTATGCGTGTGATTTTATGCAAAAACTATAATGAACTTTCCGTGAATAGTGCGAAGATAGTTGCAAGCCAACTTATGTTAAAACCAAATTCAGTGCTTGGTTTTGCAACAGGATCGACACCAATAGGACTTTACAAAGAACTCATTAATATGTATAATATCGGTGAGATTGATTTTTCTCAGTCTGTGGGATTCAATTTAGATGAATACTATACTATTTCACCTGAAAATCCGCAAAGTTATCATTATTTTATGAAAGAAAATCTATTCAAGTATGTAAATATCAAAAAAACTTTTATTCCGGACGGAAGTGCGAAAAATCCCGAAGATGAGTGCAGACGTTATGAAGAAACTATAGAAAAGTACGGCGGAATTGATCTCCAGATTCTGGGGATAGGTCAAAACGGTCACATAGGATTTAATGAGCCGGACACATGCTTAAATACAGATACACATCTTACAAATCTTACCCAAAGCACTATAAAGGCAAATTCAAGATTTTTTAAAAATATTGACGAAGTACCTAAAAAAGCAATTACTATGGGGATTTCAACGATACTAAAATCCAAAAGGATTATGCTCCTCGCGAGCGGAAAAAACAAACATAATGTTGTAAAGGAACTTCTTACAAAGGATATTAATACGAATGTACCGGCAACTATGCTTAAAGTACATCCTGATGTTGTTCTTATAATAGATGAGGAGGCTTTTGATGGCTGATTTGGTTTTAAAAAACTGCAGAGTTTCAGAAAATCTTACAGATATAGAAATTTCAGACGGGAAAATTTCAAAAATAGGTGTTTCAAATCTTGACGGAACAGACCTGAAAGGCAAAAAAGTTTACCCGGGGCTTATTGATATTCATACCCACGGACTTTTTGGGTATGACACGATGGACGGAGATAAACTGTCTGAAATGTCAAAGCATTTGATAAAATACGGAGTAACTTCATATCTTCCTACAACTATGACAATGGACCTAAAAGACATCAAAAAAGCGATTTCGGCTGAAATTCCCCAAAACGGATCCGAAGTTTTGGGATTTCACTTGGAAGGCCCTTATATCTCGGAAAAATTTAAGGGCTCTCAAAATTCAAAATATATTAAAAATCCCGACCAAAATGATTTTTCAGAGTTTAACAACATAAAAATGATAACGCTTGCTCCTGAACTTCCCGGAAGTAAAGAATTTATCAGAAACTCAGATGCAATAATTTCAATAGGCCATACAGACTGCAATTACGAACGGGCAGTTTCTGCAATTGAAAGCGGCGCAAAGTGCCTTACTCACACTTTTAATGCTATGCCTCCGCTTAACCACCGTGAACCGGGACCTATCGGTGCTGCCTTTAGTAAAAATATTTTTATTCAGGTTATTTGTGACGGCGTGCATATCCACCCCACGGTAATAAAAATGCTTTATAAACTTTTCGGAAAAGAGAGAATGATTTTAATAAGCGATTCTATGCGTGCTGCCGGATTAACTGACGGAAAATATACATTCGGCGGGCAGGAAATAACAGTAACAAACGGCATTGCGAGGACTTCATACGGTGCAATAGCCGGAAGCACCTCAACACTTTTAGACTGCGTTAAAAAGGCCGTCAGTTTTTCAATTCCGGAAAGCGACGCTTTTTATATGGCGACTAAAACTCCCGCCGCTTTGCTAAATCTGAACAAAGGGATAATTAAAGTGGGTTTTGATGCCGATCTTATAGTTCTTGATGACAATTTAAACTTAACAAGAGTTATTAAAAACGGAAAAGCAGTGTGAGTTTATCACACTGCTTTTTAAGATGTTTTTTATCTCTCATTCAAATTTTTATATTCTTGTCTTTCCTTGACATTTATGTATGACGGTCTTATAATTTTCCCCTTATTCTGAATTTCTTCTATTCTGTGGGCACACCATCCCGAAATTCTTGCCATAGCAAAAATAGCGGTATAAAGTTCATGCGGAAGGTCCAGCATTTTATAAATAAGTCCGGAATAAAAGTCTACATTTGCACTTACGCCTTTATACATTTTCCTTTTTTCGGAAATTATTTCAGGAGCAAGGCGTGAAACCGTTTCATAAAGTTTGAATTCCTTTTCGCAATGTTCTTCAACAGAAAGTTCTCTTGCACATTCTTTTAAAATGTCGGCTCTTGGGTCTGATTTTGAATACACTGCGTGACCCATACCGTAAATAAGACCTGCATTGTCAAACGCTTTTTTATCAAGAAGTCTTTCAAGATAGTCCTTTATCTCATCTTCATTATCGGTATCTATGCTTTTTTTCATATCATCAAACATTTCAACCACTTTTAAATTTGCACCGCCGTGACGGGGACCTTTTAATGAACCCAAAGCCGCCGCAATCGCAGAATATGTATCTGTACCCGAAGATGTAACGACATGAGTTGTAAAAGTTGAATTGTTGCCTCCTCCGTGTTCTGCATGCAAAGCAAGAGCAAGATCAAGAATTTTTGCCTCTATATGTGAATAGTTGCCCTCTCCTCTTAACAAAAGCAGTATGTTCTCAGCGGTTGAAAGATCAGCCTTCGGCATATATATATTAAGATCGTTTCCGTGATAATAATGCTCATAAGATTTATAAGCATAAACAGAAAGCAGCGGAAAAACCGATATTAAAAATAGACACTGCCTTAGAACATTTTCAATGCTTATATCGTCGGGATTATCATCATAAGCATACAAAACAAGAACACATCTTGCAAGAATATTCATAATATTGCTTCCGGGGGCTTTAAATATCATATCTCTCACAAATGATGTAGGAAGAGTCCGAACTTCAGAAAGATACTGAGTGAATTCTTTTAACTCATTTTTATCGGGCAGTTTTGAAAATAACAGCAGGTAAACAGTTTCTTCAAAGCCAAATCTGTCATCATTTCTGAAACCGTCTACAAGTTGTCTGACATTCACTCCTCTGAAATACAGTTCTCCTCTGCAAGGTACTGTTTCGCCGTTTGGCAGTTTTTCTTTTGCCTTAATTTCCGAAATCTCAGTAAGACCTGTCACAACTCCGTTTCCGTCTACATCGCGAAGTCCCCTTTTTACATTGTGAACGGGGTACATTTCAGGTGTAATGCCATTTCTTTCATCAGAAACCAAAGCAAGTTTTTTAACATACGGTGTAATTTCCGAATACGATTTTTTCATTTTTATTCCTCCAATCTGCTACAAATACTTTGCCTATATTAACCTCAATTGCTTTAAAATGGGGGGTACAAATATATTATATCAAAATTTTGCTTATTAATCAATAGAGTTTTACGGCATTATTTGTCACAATCTTATAAGTCCGTTCCGCCCAACAAAACAAACCGATTTTTCCTATAATCAAGTTTTCCCTGCTTTTTAAGGTCTGAAAGTTCACTTGACATTGCACTTCTGTCAACAGAAAGATAGTCTGCCATCTGCTGTCGGTTAAACGGTATGCAAAACTCCGTATTACCGCTTTCAAGTGCCATATCTGATAAAAAACACATAATTTTCTGTTTGGTGGTTCTTTTGCTTAAATGATTAATTTTTCTATTGAGGTAAATAGTCTTTCTTGCAAAATCAAACATAATATTTTTTATAACTTTCTCGTGTATTCCGCATTCGTTTTTACAGGTTTCCAGTATTCTCTTTGCATTTATAAACAAAACTTCGCATTTTTCAATAGCAATAACCGTAACCTGACATTGTGTATTCGGAATAAAAGAAAATGCCTCGGCAAATGTATCATTTTCTTTCGCAATTGATATTAAATTCTCATTGCCCCAAAAATCTTCCTCTATAATTTTTGCCTTACCTTGCATTAAAATTCCAAATTCATCATAAATTTTTCCTGAAGTTATTATTACTTCGCCTTTATCAAATACCGCACTTTTTACATTGCAGCAAGCCAAAAGACTTTCTATACATTTTTCGCCGATTCCGTCAAACATTGCAAGTTTTGACAGTTTATTTATATAGTTTTGCATATCATTCTCCTTTTTTGTTGGATTTACAACATACATATTTATTTTATTATAGTACAATATAGTTATTAAAGCAAGTATTTTAACGGAGGGATTAATAATGGCAGAAATAAAAATAACAGAAGAAAACTATGACAGGGAAATTTCATCATCGGATATACCGGTGCTTTTGGACTTTTGGGCAACTTGGTGCGGGCCCTGTATGATGCTTTCACCGATTATTGAGGAAGTTGCAAACGATTTTGACGGAAAAATTAAAGTTGGAAAAGTTAATGTTGACGACGAAGTTTCACTTGCGGCAAAATTCGGAATCTCAAGTATTCCTACTCTTGTTCTCGTGAAAGACGGCGAAGTTTCAAAAACATCTGTCGGATATATGACAAAAGAAGAACTTGTTTCATTTATTGAAGAATAACCGCTGCGAAAGAAAGGTGTGATTATTTTTGAGAATAAGATACAATGAAAATGAAGAAGTTGTTAAAAGAGTTAAAGAGGGGCTTAAAAAAAGAGGCGGGTACTGTCCCTGTGTTATTGAGAAAAACGAAAACACAAAATGTATGTGCAAGGAATTCCGCGAACAGATAAAAGACCCTGACTTTGAAGGATATTGTCATTGTATGCTGTATTATAAAGAAAAATAAATAAGTGCCGATAAAGTTTATCGGCACTTATGTTTTATATGTCTAATTTTAAATCATTTTCTTTTATAATTTCTTTTTTTCTGAAAAATACTGAGATTGCATATGTAATTACCGCCGGCAAAACTATTGAAATAAGCAAAAGTCCCGTCCAATCGAAAGCCGTTATTGCAGCCTTTGCACCGTTTGCAATATCTGATATCCAGCCCGAATAAACACCGATCGGTCCTACAAGTCCGCAAGTTCCCATTCCTGATGAAACTGCAGGTCCGTTCATTTCAAGTTTAAAAATACATGTTGCAATCGGACCTGTTATTGCAGATGTAATTATAGGAGGCAGCCATATCACGGGTTTTTTTACTATATTTCCCATCTGAAGCATACTTGTTCCTATTCCCTGTGCCACCAGGCCGCCGACTTTATTTTCTTTATAACTCATAATCGCAAAACCAACCATCTGGGCACAACAACCGGCAAGTGCAGCCCCGCCGGCAAGTCCGGTAAGACCGAGAGCGGCACAAATTGCAGCGGAGGATATAGGAAGTGTAAGTGCAATGCCTATAACAACCGATACGATAATTCCCATTAAAAACGGCTGGAGGTCTGTTGCCCACATAACTGCATTGCCGAAACTCGACGCTGCAAGACCTATGTATTTTGCAAACCAGATTGAAAGAAGCGAGCCTGATATAATAGTAACAAGAGGTGTAACCAATATATCAACTTTGGTTTCTTTACTCACTAATTTTCCGAGTTCTCCGGCAATAATTGATATAAACAAAACTGCAAGAGGTCCTCCGGCACCGCCGAGTTTATTTGCAGCATAGCCTACCGCCGCAAGAGAAAACATAACAAGAGGAGGACATCCCAAAGCAAAAGCAATTGCAATTGCCATTGCAGGCCCTGTAACCGCCGATGCGTAACTTCCTATCTCGGTAAATACTTCCAATCCGGTCTGAGTACCTATGGTGTTTAAAATTGTGCCGATAAGAAGTGAAGCAAAGAGTCCCTGAGCCATAGCACCGAGTGCATCAATTCCATACCTTTTTGCCGAGATTTCCACATTTTTCTTTTTAAGAAAAGCCTTAAATTTTGTCATTACATCATTTCCTTTCAACTTTATCTTTAAAAACTTTTTCCCTTAACTCATTCATATAAGGTGTCTGACCCTTAACGGCAGAACATTCCGCCGTATAAAGTGCAAAATCAACTGCATCATCATTTATTGCATATTTTGAAAGTGCAGTCACATAAGCTGCGGTAAACCCCATAAACTTAACATCTCCGCCGCACTTAAAACTGCTTTTATAAGGTTCCATAATTTTAACCGCAGAGCCTCCGTCATATATTCCTCCGCAGTCTTCGGAATAAATAACTATTGTTCCCTTAGCCATAGTTTTAAGTTTTTCTGCCGCCTTTTTTCCGCTGATGTTATCGGTTATATCGATATCTGTAAGGTATGTCACGCATTTTGAACCCAAAACATTGATATCTGCTGTGCGGACTGCATTTTTACTTAACTTTTCGGGATTAAACGCCGAATAGATAATTTTCGTTTTACAATTTTTACAAAGATTTGAAAGTGTGCTTAATAAAACAGGGTCAATTTTATTTCCCAAGACCAAAAAATCAGTATTTCTTAAAACCCTCACCGAACTTTCTATATATTCCGATGAAATTTTTTCATTTGCCCCGCCGTAATAAACAGAATAGTTTTGTACTTCGCAGTTAATATTTACCATTGAGCCTGTAGGACTGCCTTCAAGCCTTACCCCGTCCGAAACAACATTTTCCTTTTTAAGGCACGAGAGTATCACTTTGCCGTACAAATCATTTCCGACACACCCCAAAACTTTTACATTTGCCCCGAGTTTTGCAATTGCCGTTGACTGCAAAAATCCAAAACCGCTGCAATTTAAGTCAAAACTTTCGGCTTTTACTTCTTTGTCAGAGCAAAACTTAGGAGTTTTAACCAAAGTTTCAACATACATATTTCCAAGTACCGTTATGTTGCAAGGTATCATACTAAAAGCCTGCCTTTCCGTATACTACTCTGTCGTTTCCCTGATAGTCTTTTATTATTAAAACATCCGAAAACCCTTTTTCAGACATTATTTTTTTTACTTTTTCTCCCTGATTATATCCTATTTCATAGAGCAAATATCCGTCTTTATTGAAAGCGTTTTTTGCAAGTCCGGTAATTTTTCTGTAAAATAAAAGTCCGTCCCCGCCGCCGTCAAGAGCAATCTTCGGTTCATAATTTTTAACTTTTTCATCCCGGGTTTCTATAACATTAGTTTCTATATACGGCGGATTTGAAACAATTACATCATATTTTTTATCGAAAGATTCAAGTTTCAAAACATCTTCCCTGATAAAACTTATATCCGTTCCGTTTCCCTTTGCATTTTGTTTTGCAATATTAAGTGCTTTTTCTGAAACATCTATTGCCGTACCGTTTGAATCCTTAATATATTTAAGAAGCGAAATTATTATGCAGCCGGAACCTGTGCATACATCCAAAATATCGGGACTTTCCTTTTTGAGTGATATTACAGTTTCAACAAGAATTTCAGTATCCTGCCTCGGGACAAGAACATTTTCATTTACCTTAAACTTAAGTCCCATAAATTCTGTAAATCCTGTTATATACTGAACCGGAACTCCGGCCAACCTTTTTTCCAGAAGTTTTTCAAATTCTGCAAAGTCAATTTCCTCATCAGGATGAAGCAACATATAGGAAAAATCCTTATCTATAAATGATGTCAACAAAAAACGGGCGTCAGATATATAATCCGCACCCTGATTTTTTAAACATTCCTGTGCTTTTTTGTACGCCTGACTGAGTTTCATATTACCACTTATCCTCTTCGGGATTTTCCGGAATAACTGCCTTCATTGAAGCAATTGCAACTTCAAGTTGAGATTCATCGGGTTCGTTTGTCGTAATCTTTTGAAGACAAAGGCCCGGATAACTTACTATTTTTGTTAAAACATTATCATGTCTTCCGGCATATTTTATAATTTCATATGAAATTCCGGCAACTACAGGCATAAGAGCAATCCTTGACAGGCTCCTTACTACTACATTAACATCCCATGAAAGAACGGAAAAACAAATAATACTTACTATCATAACAATAAACAAAAAACTTGTTCCGCATCTTGGGTGAAGCCTTGTAAATTTCTTTGCATTTTCCGGAGTAAGTTTTTCCCCCGCCTCATAGCATGCAATGGTCTTATGTTCTGCACCGTGGTACTCAAAAACACGCTTTATATCCGGCATTTTTGAAACTGCCCACAAATATGTCAAAAATATCAATATTCTTATAATTCCTTCGCAAAAGTTTAAGACAAACTTTGACTTCACCGCAAGTTTAATAAAACTTGCAATCCAGTTCGGCAAAAGTATAAAAAGACCTACAGAAAAGATAACGGAAATTATTACCGAAAAGTAAATAACTATATCTTTGATTTTATCACCAAAAACTCTTTCAAGCCACTTGTCAAACTTCGATTCTGTTTCATCTTCCAAATCAACAAAATCGGCAGAATACATAAGTGCCTTTGTTCCTGTTATAAGCGAATCAAAAAATGCCACACATCCTCTTATTACAGGAAGTTTAAAAAAAACGTTTCTTGTGATTTTTGCATTGCTTTTAATATCGGTTACGATTTCACCGTCAGGCTTTCTGACCGATATTGCGGTCTTTTCGGGTCCTTTCATCATAACCCCTTCCATAACTGCCTGACCGCCTATGGAGGTTTTGTGTATTTCTTTATTCATATATTTTTCCTCATTACCTGTATTCATTGTTTTGTAACTAAAATTCTTTAATGTATAGTATATCATAAACAACAGGCAAATTCAAGTGCCAATTACTTACCGGCAGCCATTTTATATCCAACACCTGCTTCCGTGAAGATATATCTCGGTTCTGCCGGATTCTTTTCAAGTTTTCTTCTTATGTTCGCCATATTAACTCTGAGTATTTTATTGTCACTGCCGGCATAGGGACCCCATATCTGCTTTAAGATATAATCGTATGTCAAAACCCTGCCTGCATACTTACAAAGCAACTGAACCATCTTAAATTCGATTTGTGTAAGATGCACTTTTTCACCGTCAACCATAACAATTCTGCTGCCAAAATCGATTGAAAGTCCGCCGCAGGTAAATTTTGCCGTTTTCGTTAAGTCCTCATCAAAACTTGCCCTTTTATGTCTTAAGGCGGTTCTCATTCTTGCAAGTAATTCTTCGTTTCCGAAAGGTTTGGTCATATAATCATCAGCACCAAGATCAAGTGCTTCGACCTTATCCTGTTCACTGTCCCTTGCAGAAATAACTATTATCGGAATATTGGTCCATCCTTTTGCTTTCTCAAGTATTTCTGTTCCGTCAATATCCGGGAGCCCCAAATCAAGCAGTATTATTTCCGGCGGAAATTCATTAACACTGCGTAAAGCATCTGCACCGTTTCCCGCCCAAACAACACGATATCCGCTTTGTCTTAAAACCGCAGCTATTAATCTTGCTATATTTTCTTCATCTTCAATTAACAAAACCGAACTTTTTGTTTCCTGCATAATTATTCTCCTCCCAACGGCAAGTAAATACTCACATTTAATCCGTGCGGCAACGCTTTTTCTGCCTCAATTCTTCCTTTATGTGCTTTTACTATGACTTTGCATACTGAAAGTCCTATACCCATATTTTTGGTGGTATCCTGTTCATTAATTTTATGCTTGTCGATATCTTCCTCAAACCACATCTTTATAAGATTTTCATCCATTCCGCATCCGTCATCAATTACAGAAATGCGTGCGTAATTATCTTCCCTTGCCGCTTCGATATGTATTTTTTGTGCGTATTTTCCATGCTTTACCGAGTTATCTACAATATTTATCATAACCTGTTCAATCAAAAGAGCATCCATCGGCACAAACATAAGATCCTCAGAAACTGATACTTTCACATTAAGATTTTTATATCTCAGTTTAATTTTATTTGAAACTTCTGCACAAATTTCATCTATTATTTCAGGCTCTTTATCTATATCCTGTCCCGAGCCCGTAATTTTGGTCACGGTAAGCAAATTTTCAACCATTCTTACCAACCAATCTGCTTCCTGTCTTATACTCTTTGCAAGTTCCGAAATATCTTTTTTACTAAGTTCTTTCTCCTCGCTTATAAGATTTGCTATACCCGATATGGAAGTAAGCGGCGTTCTTAAGTCGTGACTGATTGCACGCAGAAGAGTGCCTTGCATTTTTTCTTTCTGTGCAATTTCTTTGATTTTTTGCTGGCTCTTTCTATGCGAAGTTATAAACGATGTAACTATTGCAACGGTAAATATACTTATACTTGTAGTAAGGTTGCCTGCATTTGTTAAATTGAACTCATTATAAGGATATATGTAAAAATAATTGAGTTCCACAACACTTATCAGCGACGCAAAAGATGAAAAAAAGTACCCGGATGTAAAAAGTGCCGTTAAAAACACAGATAAAAGGAAAATTGTTCCCACATCCGTATGGCTGTCAAAGTAAAGTATAATGTTGCAGGAAACCGGAGTAAGTATAATAATACAAACAAAGATCAGCAAATTTCTTCCTGTAAATGAAAAGAATTCTGATTTTTTAGTACTCATAACTTTAATTACCTCTCAAAAATAGATTTTAACACAAATTTCCAATAAAATAAACCGTTTTTCTTTAAAAAAACAGATAAAATTGCATTTTTTCCGTTAAAATTTTGCTAAGAGAAATTTTTTTCAGTAAAAATATTGCAAAATTATAAATTTATGGTAGAATATATACATATTTTGTTTTTTATTGGAGGTTAACTTGATGACATTTACAGAGATAATAGAAAAAATCGACGGATATGTCTGGGGTGTTCCACTTATAGTCGGAATAATCTTTGTAGGCGTGCTGCTATCGGTAAGAACGGGATTTATTCAGATATTCCATCTGCCGAAGGCATTCAGGTATATGTTTCACACAGAAGAAGACGGAGAAGGAGAAGTTACAAGTTTCGGTGCTTTATGCACGGCACTGTCTGCAACAATAGGAACAGGTAACATAGTAGGTGTTGCAACTGCAATTGCTGCCGGCGGTCCGGGTGCTCTTTTCTGGATGGAAGTTGCAGCATTTTTCGGAATGGCAACAAAATATTCCGAGGGCCTTTTAGCAGTTAAGTTCAGAGAAATCGGTAAGGACGGGAAAGTTTTGGGCGGACCTTTTTACTACATTGAAAAAGGTATGGGCAAAAACTTTAAGTGGCTTGCAGTTTTATTTGCAATATTCGGTGCATTGGCGGGTATTATGGGTATAGGAACAATAACACAGATTAACGGTATAGTTTCTGCTGTTCAAAACTTTTTTGACCCGAACAGCCGGCACATTGCCTTTTCTCTTCCGGGAAATGACTATACCTGGGCAACAGTTATTGCTGCAATTGTAGTAACTGTCTTTGTTGCACTTGTTGTAATAGGCGGTATTAAAAGAATTTCAAAAGTATCTGAAATTGTTGTTCCTTTTATGGTTATAGTTTATGTTGTAAGTGCATTAACATTGGTGTTTACAAATATTGAGAAAATCCCGGGTGCTGTTGCAATGGTTTGCAAAGCAGCATTTTATCCGCAGGCAATTTTGGGCGGTATTGCAGGCATAACTGTTAAAATTGCAATGAAAGATGCTATGCAAATGGGTATTGCAAGAGGTATCTTTTCCAACGAAGCAGGTCTTGGCTCGGCACCTATTGCAGCAGCTGCCGCCAAAACAAAAGAACCTGTTCGTCAGGGCCTTGTTTGTATGACAGGCACATTTCTCGACACTATAGTTGTCTGTACAATGACAGGACTTTCAATTGTTCTTACAGGTTCATGGGAAGAAGCGGTAAGCGGGACCTTAAAAGGTGCTGCGGTTACAACTATGGCATTTGAAAGAGGTCTTCCTTTTAACGATTCAGTTTGTTCGCTGATACTTATGCTGTGTCTTGCATTCTTTGCATTTACAACCATTCTGGGATGGGCATACTATGCAGAAAGATGTCTTGAGTACTTATTAGGCAACAAAAAAGGTGTTCTTATGGCATATAAAGTTTTATACATAGTTGCTGTATTTATCGGACCTTTCCTTACGGTTTCAATAGTATGGACTTTGGCAGATATATTCAATGCACTTATGGCTATACCGAACCTTATTGCCCTCATTGCATTAAGCGGTGTTGTTGCAAAGGAAACAAAGAGTTACTTTAACAGATTAAAATCCGGAGAAATAACTGACAGATAAAATCATTATAAAAAAGACTGTTCCAAAAGACGGAACAGTCTTTTTTATAATGATTACCAAACTATAATAATTCTGCAAGATCCAACACAAGCCTTTCAGTTTTTTCCCAACCGAGGCACGGATCGGTTATTGATTTACCGTATATTCTCTCGCTCGCCTTACAACTTCCGTCTTCAATATAACTTTCAATCATAAGTCCTTTGACAAGTTTCTTGACATCGTTATTATGACGGCAACTGTGAAGAACCTCTTTTGCAATTCTCGGCTGCTGGTCATACTGCTTTCCTGAATTTGCATGATTTGTGTCAATAATAACGCCGGGGTTTGCAAGATCGTGTTTTTCATAGTTTTCGCAAAGGTGAACCAAATCTTCATAATGATAATTCGGTATCGACTGACCTCTTTTATCGACATATCCCCTGAGTATTGCATGTGCATAGGGATTGCCTTTGCTTTTAACTTCCCAACCTCTGTATACAAATGTATGGGGATGCTGAGCCGCAGTAATTGAATTCATAAGAACCGAAATATCTCCGCCGGTAGGATTTTTAAGACCTACGGGAATTGCAAGTCCGCTTGATGTGAGTCTGTGCTGTTGATTTTCAACAGACCTTGCACCTACCGCAACATAAGACAAAAGGTCTGAAAGATAACGGTGATTTTCAGTATAAAGCATTTCATCTGCACAGGTAAAACCTATCTCTTTTATTGCTCTTATATGAAGATTCCTTATAGATATAAGACCTTTAAGCATATCGGATTCGCTGTTAGGGTCAGGCTGATGAAGCATACCTTTATAGCCGTCTCCGGTAGTTCTTGGCTTATTGGTATAAATTCTAGGAACAATCATAAGTTTTTCATTTACTTGTTCATCAAGTTTTTTGAGCCTGCCGAGATAATCCAAAACGCTATCCTCGTTATCCGCCGAACACGGGCCTATTATAACAAGAAGTCTGTCATCTCTGCCGTCTAAGATTTTTTTAATTTGTTCGTCCCTGTCCTCTTTTAATTTAACCATTTCTTCCGTCATCGGATACTGCTTCTTAATCTCCATAGGTATAGGCAATTTTCTGATAAATTCCATATTCATTGTATCTTTCCTCCTTATTTGTCAAATTTTTTTCTTCTTACTGTTGATGCACGCATTATTTTACGCATTCCTTCTCTGTCCTCATTCTGAAGTGTCTCTTTAAGTTTGTTAAACTGATTTTCAAACATTTCCATTTGGGTAAGTAAAGATTTTTTGTTATCTATGAAAAGTTCGCTCCACATTTCGTCATTGATTTTTGCTATTCTTGTAAGGTCACGGAAAGAATCTCCCGTAAACTTTTCAAGATGCTCGCAGTCATTGCAAGTCATAAGCGATACTGCGATGCAGTGAGTAAGTTGTGAAAGAAAACCTATCATTTCGTCATGCTCTTCGGGCGAAAGCACCGAAACCGAAGAAAATCCAAGAAGATGCCCTATTTCTCTGCATGTTTCTATTGCAGCGTCGGTATTTTTGTCAGTCGGTGTAATAATATAATTTGCACCTTTAAACATCTCATCAGTACTGTTTTCCACACCGGATACTTCGCGGCCCGCCATAGGATGAGCACCTATAAATTCAGCGTCTTCTCTGAGTAAATCCTGAATTTTATAAACTATGCAGCCCTTAACACCGGTTACATCAGTTATTAAAACATTTTTTTTAAAAAGGTGCTGATAAGATTTTATCCATTCCGGAATAGTGTGCGGATAAACCGCAAATATTATTATATCCGCTTTCTTTATTAAGTTTTCATCTGCAAAAGCGGCACCGTCATCTATTATGCCATTTTTTATACCGTATTCAATTTCACTTTCCTTTTTTGAAATTGCACTTATTTTAAAACCGTATTTTTTAAGTCCTTTTGCATAACTTCCGCCCAAAAGTCCCAGTCCTACTATAAGTATATTTTTAGTCACATCTACTATCATCTGTAAGTTTCACCTCTGCTCCAAGTTGTTTGATTTTTTCAAAATAATCGGGAAAACTTTTTTTTACGGCTTCTGCCCCGGTAATCGTTCCTCCCGTTACGCTTAAAAGTATCGAAAGAGCCATTAAAACCCTGTGGTCGTTATGAGAACTCAAATCACAGTCAGGCGGTTTAATATTTCCTTTCCCAACCGTCGCGGAGTTTTCCGTCCACTCTACTTTGATTCCGAACTTTTTAAGTTCTTCAGCCATTTCCGAAACCCTGTCGCTTTCTTTTGCCGCAAGTCTTTTTGTCCCATTAAAAGTCGCACCGCATTTTAGTGCTGCACCTACAAAAAGAACAGGTCCTAAATCAGGGCAGTCCGAAATATCAATCTCTGAAAAATTTTCAAGTTGCTCAAAAAGTTTCTTATAAACTCTGTCACCCTGTATTGATTTTGAAAGACCCGAAATCTCAACACAGTTTCCGTCGGCAAGATTAAATCCTTCAATATATGCCGCATTTGAATAGTCACCCTCAATTAAACTATCCCTTTTTACATATTTTCCGCCTTTGATTCTGATGTTCCTGTCTGTCACATCAACTTTTATCCCAAACTCATTAAGGCTCTGTGCAGTCATCAAAACATATGATTTACTTTCAAACGGCGGAAGAACATTTATTACACTTTCTTCAGGAATTAAAGATAGTGCAAATAATAGTCCTGATATAAACTGACTGCTTATATCGCCTCTTACAGTGTAAGACCCGCCCGAAAGTTTTCCTTTGACTGTAAGTTTGTCATTTTCTTTTCTAAACAAAAAACCTTTTTCACTGCAAAGTTTTTCATATATATCAAGCGGCCTAGAAAAAAGTTTTTCGGTTCCCGTAAATGTCACCTCTTTATCCAAAGTAAGTGCTATGGGAATTAAAAATCTCAATGTGCTTCCGCTTTCATTGCAATTCAGAAACGGAATTTTATCGGAGTCTGTTTTTTTTATTAAAACCTCATTTTCAGACATCTCTAAACTTGCACCCAGCCTCTTAAGACAGTTTAGGGTTGCTTTTATATCTTCTGAGAAAGCAATATTTGAAACTTTGCACTTTTCACCCGACAAATAACTTAAAATAAGATATCTGTGTGCCATACTTTTGGAGGGCGGTGCCTGAACTTTTCCTTTGAGGCTGCATTTTTTAAAACAAGCCCTCATTTTGCACCATACCTTTCATAAAGGAAATCGACCGCTTTCAAATACCCATCGAATCCCAAACCCTTTACAGTTATATCGGCACCGTCTCTTATGTAACTTATTTTTCTGTAGTCTTCCCTTTTATCAACATCAGATATATGTACCTCAGCATAAGGAATTGAAACAGTGCTTAGTGCGTCTTTTATTGCAATACTGGTATGGGTGTATGCACCGGGGTTTATCACAATTGCATCTTTTTTTCGGTAGGCTTCCTGAATTTTATCAACTATTGCACCTTCGTGATTTGACTGATAAAATTCATACTCAATTTCGCTTCTGTGATTTTTTATAAGATTAACCAAATCCTCATAAGTATTTTTCCCGTATATCTCAGGCTGTCTTATTCCAAGCATATTGAGGTTAGGTCCGTTTATTACAAGAATCTTCATATTTTGAAACCTCCTTTTTAATTATATCTGCAATCTCCTCCGGTGAATAATCTCCGCTTATTTTTATATCGCAGTTTCTGTTATAAATTTCATATCTTTCCTTATAAACTTCAAGAAGTTTTTCTTTTGTATCGGAAAGAGGTCTTGACTTAGTTGCCGTAAGTCTTTCAAACGGAGGGTCAAGAAATATAACTATTCCGTTTTCCTTAAGCGTTCTTATATTTTCGGGGTTCAGCACAACTCCTCCGCCCGTTGATATAACAATTCCGTTTTTTCGTGAAAGTTTTAAGACTGTTTCGGACTCTATTTCACGAAAGGCCTTTTCTCCCCTGCCGAGGATTATATCCTTTGGCGAGAGTCCGTATTCTTTTTTGATTTCAGTATCTGTATCAACAAAATTGCCGAGATGTTTTGCAGCAGTGCTTTTGCCCGAGCCCGGCATACCTATAAGCACAATATTTTGCTTTTCACCCAAAACCGATTTATATATTTCTTCGGTTTTGTTTAGAACTTCTTTATTTCCTGTAAAAAGACAGGAAGCGTATGTGCCTTGTGAAACAAGCATATAAAGCCCGCCGGCATAAAAAATTCCTTTTTCCTCGGCTTTTTGAAGAAGTCTTGTCCTCAGCGGATTATAAATAACATCAACAACCAGTTCGGTTTCTTCCGGCAATTCGCCTTTTATAGGGCAATTACCGTTATTCGGAAACATTCCTGCAGGAGTTGTATTGATAATGACATTTGCCCCGGCAGTTTCTATTTCATCATAAGTTATAACACCGTCTTTTTTTGTTCTGCTCACTTTTAAAACTTCTGACGCTCCCAAATACTTTGCAGTATATTCTGCCGTGTTGCTTGTACCGCCGGTTCCCAAAATCAGAACTTTTTTATTTTTGAGCGAAACACCTGTTCTTTCAATAAGGTCTTTCATTCCGAAAAAATCCGTGTTATAACCTATAAGTTTTCCATTGCTGTTTAAAACGGTGTTGACCGCACCTATTGAAAGTGCATTTTCATCAATAGTATCCAAATACTTCATAACATCAACCTTATAAGGAACCGTTACATTGATTGCTTTGAAATTTTTCTCCCTAAAAAATGATTCGAGCTCGTCCGGTTCAAGTTCCTTAAGGAGATAGTCATAACCGAGTTTTTGATGTATTTCCCTTGAAAAACTGTGCTTTAAGGTCTTTCCTATAAGTCCGTAATTCATTTTTCTCCCCCCAAAAAGTCAGTTCCGAACCTTTGCGTCAAAACATCCGCAATTACTATCGCCGCCATACTGTCCGCAACAATCCTTGCTCTTTGAATTATTGCCGGATCGTGCCTTCCTTTTGGTATTATAACAGTGTTTTCAAGAGAATTAATATCAATTGTTTCCTGCTCTTTAAAAATAGTCGGAGTAGGTTTAACGGCACACCTTAAAATAATCGGCATTCCGTTTGTTATACCGCCGTTTATTCCTCCCGAAGTATTTGTTTTTGTGTAAATTTTTCCGTTCTCCGAATAAAAGGAATCATTTGCCTCGGAACCGAATTTTTCCGATATTTCAAAACCAAGTCCAAACTCAACGCCTTTTACCCCCGGAATTGAAAACATTGCATGCGAAAGAAGACTTTCCATACTGTCAAACCACGGTTCGCCAAGTCCTGTCGGAAGTCCTGTTATTACTGTTTCAAGAATTCCGCCTACGCTGTCTCCGTTTAGTTTGGCACTTTCTATCACTTTTTTCATAAGACTTTCTTTTTCGGAATCTAAAACTGCAAACTTTTTCTCATTTAAGAGTTTTATGTCTTCCGGAAGATTATTAAATCCGCGGTCTGACACATCTTTTATTTTCTTTATGTGCGTTCCGATATAGATGCCTTTCATATTAAGTGCAGGCATAAGCACACCGCCCGCCAAAACCAGCGGTGCCGTTATTCTTCCGCTGAAATGACCGCCCCCCGATTTATCCTGAAATCCGTGATATTTTTCGTTTGCCGCAAAATCTGCGTGCGACGGTCTTGCGAGATTTGAAAAAGAACTGTAATCTCCACTTCTGATATTTTTATTTTCTATAATCGCAGTAAGGGGTGTACCTGTAGTAAACCCGTCTTTTACGCCGCTTAAAAATTCATAACAATCTTCTTCAATTCTTGAAGTTGAAAGTTTTCCGTCGGGTCTTCTTTTTGAAAGCATACCGTTAATTATTTCAGTGTCGATTTTCATTCCCGGAGCAAGTCCGTCCAAAACCACACCTATCGCTTTTCCGTGGCTTTCTCCGAACAATGTAACCGTAATACTGCTGCCAAAAGTGTTCTTCAATTACATAACCTCCTTTGCAAGTCGGTCAAATGATACTTCTTTAAACTCAAATTTCCCTATTTCGGGACATATAACCGCCGTCACTTTTCCGTTGTTGCCCTTTTTATCATTTCTGATGCTTGAAACAGCCTTTTCTTTATCAAAATTATGGCTTGTGGGAAGATTAAATTTTTCCATAACATTTAAAATTCGTTTCTTTGCCCGGTCTGATGACATATAAAGCATACCAAGTGCAATACTTTCACCGTGATAAAGGTCTGTGGAAAGTTCGATTCCGTGTCCTATGGTATGACCGAAATTCAAAACTTTTCTGAGTCCTGCCTCTTTTTCATCCTCCACAACAACATTTTTCTTTAATGTAATTGCTTTTGATATTATATATTCAATATCGATGCAATCAGTATTTTCAAGATATTCAAAGAAGTCTTTATCTAAAACTGCGGCTATTTTTATAACCTCTGCCATTCCGTTTGAAAACTGCCTTTTTGAAAGAGTGTTTAATGTCAACGGATCAATTACAACTTTTTTCGGCTGGTAAAATGTTCCCACAATATTTTTTACATTATTTAAGTTTACTGCAGTTTTACCGCCGACTGAAGAGTCAACCTCAGACAAAACTGTTGTCGGAACATTGTAAAAATCAATTCCCCTCATATAGCAAGATGCCGCAAAACCCGAAATATCCCCTACAACACCGCCGCCGACCGCAACAACTGCATCTTTCCTTGAAAAATTATTTTCAAGCATAGTTTTTAAAAGTTTTTCAAAAGTTTTAAGGTTTTTACATTCTTCTCCGCCGTCTATTACCTCTTTTACCGGGGTAAGGCACTTTTTTGCAACCTTGTCGGAGTAAATTGCGGGAACAAGTTTATCTGTCACAACGAGCACTTTTCTGTTAAGATTGATATGGTCTTCAATGCTGTCCAAAATTCCTTTTTCAATCACAACATGATATGGATTATTTTCAAGTTCTACATATATTTCAGTCATCAAAGCACCTCCTAAAGTTTAATATTTTCTGAAAATGTACCTGCAACTTTTAAAAGGTCGCAGCATTCTTTAAGTTCGTTAATCATAACTTTTCCAAGTTCTGTTTCGGTATTTCCGTCTATTTCTACATAAAAATAATATTTCCAGGAGTGTTCTTTTAGCGGTCTGCTTCTTAATGTTGTCATATTATAACCGTATTTACCTATAACATTTATTGCCTTTGCCAAAGAACCGGCATTGTTTGAAACTGTAAACATAAGAACCGAGTTTTGGTTTCCGCTTTTAAGTTTTACCTTTGAAAGGACAGCAAATTTTGTTGTATTTACATTGCTTTTATTTATATTTCTTTCAAGAATTTCAAGCCCGTAAATATCAGCGGTTTCAGCACTTGCAATAGCAGCCTTAGTCTTGTCATTTTCTTCTGAAATCAATTTTGCCGCATAAGCGGTGTTTCCGGCTTCAACCGTTTCAAATCCGTTTTCTTTTATATACCCCATACACTGGTTAAGTGCCTGAATATGACTCACAACGGTTTTTATATTCTTCTTGTCCGCTCCCTTTACGCCAAGCAGATTCTGTGATACTGCGAGATTATATATTCCGTTTATATATAAACTGCCTTTAAAAACTATATCCATAACATTTCCGACTTCGCCTGCAAAACTGTTTTCCATAGGAAGTACGACTGAGTCACATTCGCCTTCTGCTACAGCGTCATAAGCAGATTTAAAATCAGGATAAGGAACGAACTCTGCTTCCGGAAATATTTTATTTGATGCAATATGGGCAAAGGCACCCTCAACTCCTGAATATGCAATTTTAATTCCGTTTTGAAGCCTGTACTGATATTTTTTTGATATATCCATCACACTCTTAAGGAAATCTATGTAATATGCTTTATATACTTCATTCTCAACCAATTCGGAGTTTTTTGCAACAAGTTCCTGTTCACGGGCAACATCCAAAACAGGAAGTCCGTTTTCCTTTTTATAAAGAAAGACCTCATTTGCAGCATCCATTCTTTTCACAAAAAGTTCCGCCATTTTTTTGTCTATTTCATTAATTTCTTTCCGTGCCTTTTGTATATCTGCCATTTAAAACGCCCCTTCTGCTTTTTAAATAAAAAAGCCTTACCTGTAAAATTACAAGTAAGACTTTAATAATATACGCATATTAAAAATCGGTTTAATAACGGCTTACAAGTAATTTTTTCACACCAAATAAAGCATAACCAAAATAAAAGGCTACACTAAAGTAATATGAAAAAGTATGTAAACTCGATATCATAAACTGATTTCCTCTCTGTAAGTTTTTTAAAATTATACATCTAATTTTATGATTTGTCAATAGTTTATTTAACTATTTCAAATCTGAGTCTTGTTGATGCAAGATGTCTCGGAAGCAAGTCAGACAAATCAATGCCGACATTTTCAAGTCCCTCCTGAGTATAAATTTTTCCATCATTTACACATCTGTACTTAGCACCTTTAACAAGTCCGGTAAGTTTGATTCTTTCAATTTTATTATCCATAAAATGTCTGCCGAATACAAAACCGAAAAGTGTTATAACGCTTCCGTCTCTCTTAACATATTCCCAAATTGCATACGGTGATGTAATCGCGGATTTTAATCTGTACACATAAGAATCCTGGATATCTGCCCTTTCCTTTTTAAATTCAACAACAGCTTCCTTATATTGCTTAAATTCCTCATCTGTAAGAGTATTAAGATTAAATCCCAGACTGCATGAACCTGTAAACGCCATATTTCTTCTGAATTCAAATGTTTCTTTAGGACCATGGTTAAAGTTACCCGCACCGCCGGCAATTTTAGGAACGAAAAATCTTGAAAATCCTTCGTGAATTAAAATTACATCTGTTGCAACACCGTCATCACTTCTGTTAATTCTGTCTGTATATTTTATCATACCGTAATCGGCTCTTGCCCCGCCGTGTGCACAGTTTTCAAAAAGAACATCAGGATGCCTTGAGGTTATATAATCCCATATTTTGTATATATTTCTTATATATTTGACTCTGATTTCATCCTGCTCTTCGTCAGTTGCTCCCTCAAAACCAAAATCTGAAATATATCTGTTCATATCCCATTTAACATAGTCAAGGTCATAATCTGTAATGAGTCCGTCAACCATTTTCATTGCCCAATCGCAGATATCATCTCTTGCTATATTCAAAACAACTTGGTTTCTTGAAAGTGTATAATCTCTTCCGGGTGTTTTAAGCATCCAGTCTTCGTGTTCTCTGAACAAATCACTGTCGGGGTCTGCCATCTCGGGTTCTACCCAAAGACCAAAGAGCATCCCGTGTTTGTGCGTTTCATCGGCAATAACCTTAAGCCCTCTCGGAAATCTTTCTTTATCCGGAACCCAGTCGCCGAGTCCGACATCTTCACCCGTTCTTCCGGGCATCCAACCGTCGTCAATCATAAAGAGTTCAACGCCTAAATCCGCAGCAGCCGGGATAAGATCCATAATTTTTTTCTCATCAATATCATTGTAATATGTTAAATAAGCGTTATACAAAATCGGTCTTATTTCGTGTGCTTTATTCTGCGGCATAAGGTAATCCAACTGCAAATCATAAAGATTTTTAGATATACCCGCAAATCCGTCTTTTGAAAAACCGATTGTAAATTCGGGTGTTTCGAATTTCTCACCTTTTTTAAGATGAATTGCAGTATGTTCATCATTTATACCGGCTGAAACATTTATTCTCTTAAGTGATGTTTTTTCAACAGTTATTTTAAAGTTTCCGCTCCAATGAAGTGTACCGAAATATGTTTCCCCGTCTGTTTCGGTTGAAAGACCGTCACGGTCAATAAAAAACGCAGGATAAGCGTGAGGTCCCGAGGTGTTTCCGTGGTTGTTCTGAATTGCAAATCTTCCGTAATCAACCATTCTTTCCTCTCTCTGATATTCACTTCCCCAGTTGCCTCTGAAATGCGTAAGACGGTATTCATTACCGTCGGGAAAATGAAGCGTTGCAGACTGAAACTTGTTAAGAACAACTTCCCCGTCTGTTTCATTTCTTATAACAGAGTGTCTTGTTATAAGATCCAACTCTTCATATACATAATAATGAAGGTCAACATAAAAATCCTTCATTTCATCTTTTAAAGTAACTACAAGTTCGTTTCCGGTTTCTGAAATTTTATAACTGTCAAATATAAGCCATGCACCTTTAATGCCGTTTTTAAAGTCAACATCCAAAGATTGCTCATCATATGTGAAAGGTTCGTTTGCAGCATATTCATAAGCATTGTTTACTATGGCATGGTATGTTGCATTGTCACCGCTTGACTTTTGTGAAAGTCCCGGAAGATACATATCATATGTAAGTTCGTCTTCAATTTTCGGACCCCAGTAAAGGTTTACAACTCTTTTGTCTGCATTTAATGTAAATGCGTACGAAGAGTTTTTGGTTTCCAGTCTGAAGAGTTTCTTTTCTCCATTAATTTTAATACCCATATTTTCCCCTTTTTCTGCTTTATAAAGCATTTTGGAGCAAACCCCTGCCCCAATTATGACAATTATATCCCACGAAATACCCATTGTCAATAGAAAAATCAAACTTTATAATAGACAAAAAAGAAAAAGTTTGGTATACTGAAATCAAGGTGATATTATGAGCAGAAATACCTTTATAAATACAGTAAAAAACTATAAATGGCAAAGTGTTTTCGCCAAATACTGGTTAACTTCTTTTATTGCACTTTTAATTCCCGTAATAGCAGTGTATATAGTTCTTACAAACCATTACTCAGATGTAATGACATCTGAATTTAAAAGCACTGCATACGACAAACTCGTTCTTTTGAGCAATGAAACAGAAAAAAGTTTTAACGGAATTTTTCTTAATTACAGCGATATAGTAGGAGATGCCGACTACCATTTAAGGCTTTATGCACTCGGTGATACTGTTGATGAGAAAACCAGAGCCGAAGCGACAAAAGTAATAAAAAACCGTCTTTCCGACTGTGCAACAAAAAATATTTATATACGCGATATTTATTTATTGGTTAATAATAACAAATATGTTTTTTCAACAAGCAGTATATATCCTTCGGATTATCTTGACACTTTCGGGGAAGATCAACTCTTTTATAAAAACGACGGAATTCACAGATACACCGTGCCTTATGCAAACGGTTCTCAGGATTATATTGTTTTTAAGCGTAAAATTCAGATAGGTTCTCAAAACATAGGAACCGTTATATATAAAATTGACGGAAACGAACTTTTAAAAACAACAGGCGGAGATGAAACAAACCTGGATTACTACATCTCGGACAAATATGGAACCACGCTTCTTGCGTCAAACGACAGGTTATACAAAACAAACAATCCTACAAAACTTGCTGAACTTTATAAAAGGGCAGAGAAAAAAACATATATGATATCAGAAAAGAAATCTTTTCTTGCGGCAAGCACCATTACATCATATCCTCTTATGATTGCGGCTACCGGTTCCCCTGTCCACTACGGAACTCAGCAACGCTACAACAGAATTGCAATATGGTCAATCACAATTTTGACTTTTATAGTTGCAATCGTCCTTTCGTTTGCAATAACGACAAAACTTTACAATTCAATTTTTGAAATAATTTTGCTTCTGCAAAATCCATTGTCGAGCGAAAAAAAGAAGAGCAAAAAAAAGAAAAACGAACTTTTATATATCAAAGACAATATTGTTTCAATAACAGAAAAAAACAAACGGATAGAAAAAGAACTTGCAGACAGGCTTATGATGCTGAATTCTGCACAGTCGACAGTGCTTGAGTCGCAGCTTAATCCGCATTTTCTTTTTAATACACTTCAACTTATAAATGTTCTTGAAATGTCTAAATTTCAGGAAGAAACGGATGTAACAAAAGCAATAACACTCCTTGCAGACCTTTTAAGATATGCACTTGACACAACAAGTCATTTTGTTACTTTGAAAACTGAAATTTCCTACAATAAGAAGTATATACAAATCCAAAACTTGAAATACGGCGACAGTTTTGAAACAATTTGGAACATTGCACCCGAAACGGCAGAACTTGAAATTCTTAAACTTTCTATTCAGCCGATTCTTGAAAATGCAATTTCCCACGGTGTCGCAAGGCTTAACGGTGTTAAAGGATATATCGTAATTTCTTCCGAAATTAAGGGAAATTCGCTTGTAGTTTCGGTAAAAGATAACGGTAAAAAAATTGACGGCGAAAAACTAAAACAAATCAGACAGAATATAAATGATGTCAACATATATAAAAAGGAAAAAATCGGTTTAAGCAACATAAATCAAAGGATGAAACTGATTTTCGGAGACAAATATTCAGTTAATATTACATCTGATGAAACAGGAACGGAAGTTACGCTTACCTTCCCGATTATTAAAAATTAAAAAACTGATCCCTCAAGGCTAAGCCTTGAGGGATATTTTTTATACTAAAACCGGGAATCCGGATTTGTTATGAGCCTCAACAAGTTCATCGCACATTGATACTATATCGTCAAGCGAGAGAACAGATGCTGTGTGAGGGTCAAGCATTGCCGCATGATAAATATGTTCCTTCTTTTTGGTTACTGCCGCTTCAATAGTAAGAAGCTGAACATTAATATTTGTCATATTCATTGCAGCAAGCTGCGGCGGAAGTTCGCCGATATAAGTAGGATTAACACCCGACGCATCAACAAGACAGGGAACTTCAACGCAAGCCTTTGGAACAAGATTTGTAATAAGTCCGTTGTTGATAACATTTCCGCCGATTTTATACGGATTATCTGTCACCATTGCTTCCATAATACGGGAAGCATATTCGCGGCTTCTTTCGTGCGTAACTTCTCCGCCCGCGAAAATTTCTTCTTTCTGTTTCTCCCATTTTTCTATCTGATTAACGCATCTTTTCAGATATTCGTCAATCGGAACACGGTAACGCTCAATAAGTTCAGGATAATTGGGTTTAATAAAAAATGGGTTGTATTCGGCATTATGCTCACTGCTTTCTGTGCAGTAATATCCGAGTTTTCTTATGTATTCAAGTCTTACCCTGTCACAACAGTCATCCGAGAAAATTTTCTTTTCGGTAAGTTCCTTAATTTTAGGATATAAGTCGTTTCCGTCCTTATCCCTTACTTCCAAAAGCCATGCCATATGGTTTATTCCGGCAATTTTATCTGTTACACCCTCTGACGGAATGCCAAGATTTTTCAAAAGTGTTGATGTGCAAACCTGGACACTGTGGCAAAGACCTACCGTTTTAACATTTGTATATCTTTGCATATATCCCGTAAGCATCGCCATAGGATTTGTGTAGTTTAAAAACCACGCATTCGGGCAAACCTTTTCAATATCTTCTGCAAAATCACGCATAACCGGTATTGTACGGAGTGCACGGAAAATTCCGCCTATTCCCAATGTATCCGCTATTGTCTGCTTAAGGCCGTATTTTTTAGGAATTTCGAAATCTATAACCGTTGACGGTTCATATCCTCCCACCTGAATTGCATTTATTACAAAGTCAGCACCTCTTAAAGCCTCAAGACGGTTTTCAACTCCGAGATAGGTCTTTATTACTGCACGGTTGTTGTTGCAGTTTTTGTTCAAAGCATCAAGAAGAAGTTTTGATTCTTCAAGTCTTGTCCCGTCGATGTCATAAAGTGCTATTTCACAATCACACAGAGATTCGCAGAGCATTGTGTCGCCCAATACATTTTTGGCGAAAACAGTGCTGCCTGCACCCATAAATGTTATTTTAATCATAAGTTTCATCTTCCTTTCTTTACTATGATAATATCACAGTTGAAAATTAAATTCTATTGACTAATGTAACTAAAATATGTTATTATGTAACTAAAGGTGAGATTTATATGCGAAAAGATATTGCACTTACAGACAGAAAGTATTCTGAACTTAATGTTCGTCAATGCGGTTATGAAGTCTGCACTCCAAAGTACAGTTACGGTCCTTCAATAAGAGACCAGTATCTTATTCACTATGTAGTAAAGGGAAAAGGCGTTCTTATAAACAAAGACGGCAGACACCCTGTAAACGAAGGGCAGATATTTATTATATATCCTGACGAAACAACTACATATACCGCAGATTTAAAAGACCCGTGGTATTACATCTGGATTGGATTTACCGGAAATATTGCAGAAAAACTTAAAAGCCTTGAAAAACCTGTGATTGATTATTCAGACGATACTTTTCTTAAGATGCAGGATGCCGATGAATTTACTTCATCCCGTGAAGAATATCTTGTGGGACTTTTGTATGTAGTAATTTCACATATAATAGACAAAAGCGAGAAACCGTCCGGTTATGAGCAACAGATTAAAAACTTTATCCGTTCAAACTATATGACAAATGTAAAGATTTCTGAAATCGCGTCAATGATAGGGCTTGACAGAAGATATATGACCCGTTTGTTTAAAGAAAAAACCGGATTTACAATTCAGGACTACCTTATTAATGTAAGGCTTGAAAAAGCCAAAAAATATTTAAAGCAAGGCAAAAGTGTGGCAGACTCCGCAACGCTTTCCGGATATTCCGACACATTTCACTTTTCCAAAAGTTTTAAAAAGCATTTTGGAATTTCGCCCAAGGAATATTCTCAAAAACGCACGGAGGCAATGCAAGATTGACAAAACAAGAAAAATTCTGTATAATATATGTTTGAAAATCGATTTGTACGGAGGAATTTTGTTTTGAATTTTAACACCGTAAAATGGCAGGATTCTCTGGTGTCGGATTTAAGGCAGTCCATATCTTATGGTACATTAGGACACGCAATATTGTTTTGCGGAGAAAGGCAAACCTGTCTTTGTCTTGCCCACGCTGTTTCCGATGCAATTTTGTGCGACTCTAAGGAAAACGGACAGGCTTGTATGAGATGTCCGTCATGTGCAAAAACAAATGCCGGTTCGCACCCGGATAAAATTGTAGTTTCGGCGACAAAAGAAACAATCGGCGTTAATGAAATAAGAGAATTTATCAAAAAAGTCGAAACGGTGCCTTTTATCTCAGATTATAAAGTCTGCATATTTGAAGACGCCTCTAAACTTACGGTTCAGGCACAAAACGCACTTTTAAAAGTAACGGAACAACCGCCTGAATACTGCACAATAATTATGGTATCTGACAAGGAAGAAGATTTGCTTCCCACAGTTCTTTCAAGATTCAAAAAATACAAGTTGAGAATACCGACGGGAAAAGAGGTCGGCAGTTACCTTGCTAAAAAGTATCCCGAAAAGAAAGAACTTGCTCTTTTTTGCGGAAATTTTTGCGAAGGAAGTATAACAGGTGCCGAAGATTTGCTCTTAAAAGGCGGAGATTACGCTATGCGGAGAAAACTTTATTTGTTTTTTGACAGGGTGTTTTCCGCTGAAAAATCAGCAGTCTTTGATTTCGCGGACTATCTTTTTGACAACAAAGATGATTTTGGTGCAAATATACTTTATATACAAACTATAGTAAGGGATATGCTCTGCATCAAGAACGGATTTAAGAAAGAATTTGCCATAAACAGTGATTTGTGGGAAGAACTTACTTCTCTTTCCGAAAAATTCAGTTCTGATTTCCTGGAAAATTTCATTTCGGGAATTACCGAATGTTATAATAATGTTTCGGTTAAAAGGGCGTCTCTTAAACTTAATGTTTTAAACTTTCTTATAAATATCAGGGAGGAACTTTATGATAGAAATAGTAGGAGTAAAATTTAAAAAATCGCGTAAGGTGTATTATTTTGACCCATGCGGAAATAAACTTGAAACAGGCAGTTTCGTAATAGTTGAAACATCGAGAGGTGTCGAAATAGGAGAAGTTGCCATTGCCAATACAGAAATTGATGAAAATTCGGTTGTATCCCCGTTAAAACCACTAATGAGAATTGCATCCGATGAAGATATAAAACAAAACGAAAAAAATAAGGAACTTGAAAAAAAGGCATTTGACATATGCGTCCAGAAAATTGAAAAGCATAATCTTGATATGAAACTTATAGATGTGGAATACACATTTGACCAAAATAAGATCTTGTTTTACTTCACATCTGAAGGCAGAGTAGATTTCAGAGAACTTGTTAAGGATTTGGCATCCGTATTTAAAACAAGAATTGAATTAAGACAAATAGGTGTCCGTGACGAGGCAAAAATGGTGGGAGGACTCGGTATATGCGGCAGAAAACTTTGCTGTTCTTCATATATGGGTAACTTTGAACCCGTTTCAATTAAAATGGCAAAAGAACAAAATCTTTCACTTAATCCGACTAAAATATCCGGCACCTGCTCAAGACTTATGTGCTGCCTTAAATATGAACAGGAAGCATATGAAGATTTGTTAAAAACAACTCCGTCAAAAGGTTCTCTTGTAAAAACGCCGTTAGGCAAAGGAACAGTGACAGATGTCAATCTCTTAAGGGGAAAACTTATGGTTGAAATTAAAAATGACAAAAATGAATCGGCTTTTTCAACCTTTGATGTGCGTGATGTGGAAATAATAAAAAATGCCGAAATCAAGGTTAATGCCGAAGAAATGAAAATGTTTAAAAATTTGGAAGAATAAAATATAAAAAAACTCTTGCAAATATTATTTTTTATGGTACAATAGTCTAAAGAGTGTTTTTGGTCGTCAAAAACAACTTTTAAACATTTCGAAGGAGGTGTTAAATAATGGCATATGTAATTTCTGATGAATGCGTTAGCTGCGGTGCTTGCGAAGGCGAATGTCCTGTATCTGCTATTTCAGCAGGTGATTCAAAATATGTTATCAATGCTGACGAATGTATAAGCTGCGGCGCTTGTGCAGGTGTTTGTCCTGTAGGTGCTCCGTCTGAAGAATAATTTTTAATTCTAAAAAGCGATGGCAGAATTGTCATCGCTTTTTTACTGAAACGGCGGTTTTATATGAACAATTTACGAACTGATGATTTACAAATAAATAATCTTAAAATTATGCAGGACCCAAGTCTTTTTTGTTTCGGAACAGACTCAGTTCTTCTTGCCAACTTTGCAAAACCTAATAAAAACGCCTTGATTTTGGATATCGGAACCGGAAACGGAATAATTCCGCTCCTGTTGACCGCAAAGGTATATGCAAAAAAAATTATCGGTATTGAAGTTCAGAAAAGGTCATACTCTCTTGCTAAAAAAAATGTTGCTCTGAATTCTTTAGACGAACTTGTTGAAATAATAGAGGGTGACATCAACGATAATACAATATTTAAGGGAAATACTTTTGATTATATTACCTGCAATCCGCCATACAAACCGTTGGGCGGAGGAATAATAAACCCCGATGATGCACTTAAAATTGCAAGACACGAAGTTTTATGCACACTTTCCGATATTGTAAGGCAGTCTTCAAGAATTTTAAAGCCGTCGGGAAAACTTTCTATGGTTCACAAACCCGAGAGGATGGCTGAACTCATTTACACATTTAAAGAATACGGAATTGAACCGAAAAGAATACAAACGGTTTCTTCAAAAGAGGGACTTCCGCCCTGTCTTATTTTGCTTGAAGGTTCAAAAGGCGGAAATCCGGGACTTAAATTTGAAAAACCTATACTTATATATGACAACAACGGTAATTATACCGCTCACATAAAAACACTTTACAGTAAATCTAAGGAAAATTAATATGGAAAAAGGAAAATTATACTTAGTTGCAACCCCTATCGGTAATTTAAGCGACATATCCGAAAGGGCTCTTAAAACTTTAAACGATGTTGATTTTATTGCAGCAGAAGATACAAGGCACACCCTAAAACTTCTAAATCATTTCGGTATTAAGAAAAATATGATAAGTTATTTTGAACATAACAAAAGAGAACGGGGGGAAATCATTGCCGAAAAAATATTAAACGGAGAAAACTGTGCACTGGTAACAGACGCCGGAACTCCGGCAATTTCAGACCCGGGAGAAGATTTGGTTGTACTTTGCGGAGAACTTTCTATCGATGTTGTCCCTATTCCGGGTCCATGTGCATTTGTCCAGGCTTTAATCGTTTCGGGTCTTCCTACCGGAAGGTTTTCTTTTGAGGGCTTTTTATCGGTAAACAAGACATCAAGACTTAATCATCTTGAAGACATAAAAACCCATACCGAAACGCTTATATTTCACGAGGCACCGCACAAACTAAGAGCAACATTAAAAGACCTTTATTCAGTTTTGGGTGACAGAAGAATATCTCTTGTAAAGGAGATAACAAAAATACACGAAACCGTTATCCGCACAAATTTAAAAGATGCGGCGGTTATGTTTGACGAGGTGCCGCCGAAAGGTGAATATGTGCTTGTTGTGGAGGGATTTACCAAACCCAAAACAACTGATGAGATTACTGATGAATTTTTGGTAAGCCGGGTTAATGCTTTAATAGAGCAGGGCGTTGATAAGAAAAGTGCAATAAAAGAAACCGCTATTAAATATGAAGTCCAAAAAAGGCGGGTTTACAATCTCATTATTAAGAATTAACATACCTCGCAATTTATCATAATATAAAGTGGAGGCTTTAGTTATGGTAAGACAAATCATATTGTATTTTTTTACAGTATTCGGAATTGTTGAATTTCTTTTGTTCTTTTGGGAGATGCTCAGAAAAAACACAGTAAAAGACCTCACCGCAACTGTTATCAAAACAGAAGCAAGTTTTTCCGAGATTAAAGAAATGCTTTACATACTGAGAAAATACCCGCTGAAAATTTACATTGTTGCGGAAAATGAAGAGAATGAATATAAAATACTTGAAGAATCCTATCCTGATTTTAAAGTTGTTACAAATCAGGAATTTTCAGAAATAATTAACGGAGAAAAAAATGGAAAAAATATCGGGAACAGTTGAAGAAATAATTTTTTATAATGAAGATAACGGTTACTGCGTTTGTGATATAGACTCAAACGCAGTACTTATAACTTGCGTCGGAATTCTCCCGTATTTGTCCGAGGGCGAAACCGTAACATTTGAGGGGGAATACACAAGCCACCCTGTTTACGGAAAACAGTTTGCAGTTTCATCTTTTATAAAATCACCGCCCGTTACAATAGATTCAATTTATAAATATCTTTCTTCGGGCCTTATAAAAGGTATAAGGAGTGCAACGGCATCTAAAATTGTTGACAAATTCGGCGAAGATGCTTTAACAATTATTGAAACAAACCCCGAAAAACTTGCGGAAATAAAAGGAATAAGCCTTAAAAAAGCATATGAAATAGGAAACGAATACATAAAACAATTCGGAATGAGAAATCTTGCAATTTTTTTGCAGGATAACGGAATTTCGGCAAATTTTGCCGGCAAAGTATATAAAAAATACGGCGGAAATGCAATAGACAGAATAAAGAAAAACCCGTATATACTGGCAAAAGATATTCACGGAATAGGTTTTAAAACATCAGACAATCTTGCCTTTAAACTCGGATTTGATGCGGCAGACCCCGAAAGACTTAAATCTGCAATAACATTTGTGCTGAATGAAAATGCAATGTCATCGGGGAACACATTTATGCCCTCTGATTATCTCATAAATAAAACGGCTGAGATGCTTAGAGTCGACAAAGATTTAATTTCAAATGCCTTATCATCACTTATATTTGAAAAATCAGTCATCTCCGAATCTGACGGAAATGTATCAAGAATATACAGTGTTCCTCTTCATATTGCCGAAGTAAATGCGGCATACAGACTTAAAAGTTTAAATTCAGTTCCTCCCCGTTCTGTTGACAATGAAATATTAAAAATAGTTGACAAGGCACAAAAACTCTCAGGCATAACTTTGGAAGAAAAACAAAAAAATGCAGTTATTTCAGCCCTAACCTGCCCGGTTATGGTTATAACCGGCGGTCCCGGAACAGGTAAAACAACTATTATCAATATTATAATAAAAGCAATGGAACTTAGAGGAAAATCTGTCATTCTTGCTGCACCTACAGGCAGAGCAGCAAAAAGAATGGCCGAAATCACCGGAAAAGACGCAAAAACAATTCACAGGCTTTTAGAAACAGGATTTAATGCAGAAGGCGATTCTCAGGTCTTTATGCGAAATGAGACAAATCCGATAGAGGCACAAGTGATAATTGTTGACGAAATGTCAATGGTTGATATTTTGCTTTTCAATTCTCTTTTAAAGGCAATTGCCCCGGGGACAACCCTTATAATGGTAGGCGACTCGGACCAGTTGCCGTCCGTAGGCCCCGGAAATGTTCTGCGTGATATAATAGAAAGCGACGGAATAATTGTAGAAAGACTTACCGAAATTTTCCGTCAGGAAGAACAAAGCATGATAGTAATTAATGCTCACAGAATAAATAACGGACTTATGCCCAATCTTAACATCAAGGGAAAAGATTTCTTCTTTATGCCGAGAGAAACCCCCGAAGAAATAGTGAACACGATTTCGGAACTTTGTATGTCAAGGCTGCCGAAAACTTACAATTTAAGTCCATTTACCGATATACAGGTGCTTACTCCGATGAGAAAAAGCACCGTTGGTGTAAACACTTTAAACAAAGAACTTCAGCAAGTTTTAAATCCGCACAGTGAATTTAAGCCTGAAAAGTCCCTTGGTGAAACGGTTTTCAGAATAAATGACAAAGTTATGCAAATCAAAAACAATTATGATATTGAATGGACCCAGCATGGAAGCATTAAAGGAATGGGACTTTTTAACGGCGATATGGGAATAATCCGTGATATTGATGATGAATATGACAGAATAACAGTTGAATTTGACGATAACAGAATAGCAGAATACGATTTTGGTTCGGCTTCCGAACTTGAAATGTGTTATGCAACAACAATTCACAAAAGTCAGGGAAGCGAATTTCCGGTGGTAATTATGCCCCTTTTCAAATCGCCCCCATCCCTTATGTGCAGAAACTTGCTTTATACAGCAGTTACAAGAGCGAAAAAACTTGTTATTCTTGTGGGAAACAAGTTAATACTTGAACAAATGATAAAAAATAACAGTGAAGTCAGAAGATTTTCCGGACTTAAAGAAAGACTGATGTATCAATGAGAGAAGACAGTTGGTTTAAAAAATTAATATCTCCGCCGCAATGTATAAGTTGCGGTAAAATTCTTCGGATTTCATCAAAGAAGCCGTATCTGTGCAGAAGTTGTCTTGAGAATTTATATTTTATTGAGCAGAGAATTTGTCCTGCATGCCTTAAACCGCTTGACATTATGTGCAAAGCACCTTACTGTGCATATTGCAGCGGAGAGAAATTCATGTTCAAATACTTAATCGGCGTATCGAAATACGGAGCATCAATAAAAAATGCAATTTTAAATCTGAAGTTCAGAGGCAAATCCTGCTATTCGGAATCGCTTGCAAAAATGATTTTTGACAGAATTGAAAAACTACCCGAAAAAGAAAATTTTGACACAATTGTATACGCACCGATAAGTTACCAGCGATTCAAACAGAGAGGTTACAATCAGGCAAAACTTATTGCATATGAACTTTCCAAACTTTTAGATGTACCTGTTACAGATGCCCTCGTAAAAATAAGGGATACTGTACCGCAAAGTTCTCTTTCGTACAAAGAGAGAAAAACAAACCTGAAAAACTCGATAGTTCCCAGAGTAATGCTTGACGGAATGAACATTCTTCTTGTGGATGATGTGTATACAACCGGTGCAACTGCCGAGGCTTGTATACAGGCACTTAAGGCTTCAAATGCAAAATCAATTGTTGTTGCGGTTGCGGCAATCAGCGGAGAAGATTTTTATGATGGAAAAAATAATATCATTTAACAAATCCCTCGGGATTGAATATACAGGTTTTACGGAGTTAGACGGAAAAACTGCCGTAGTTTGCCTTTTTCCGTACTATACCGAAAAAAAAGACGGTTCAAATATTTCGCTTTACACTTATTCCGAAGATTATCATATAATTTTAAAAAAATATCTGTCGAAGATTGAAAATTTCATCTTAGAAAACGGTTATCACACATTCGGCAGTTACAGTGATATAAGTCCTTACAATGACAGAGAAGTTGCAAGAAATGCCGGACTTGGAGTAATTGGAAAAAACAACCTCCTCATCAATGAGAAATACGGAAGTTTTGTTTTTATCGGATACATTCTGACAGATATAGCTTTTAACAAAAAAGACAATATTCCCGGAAAATGCCTTAATTGCGGAAAATGCGTAAAGTCTTGTCCGTCAAATTGTCTTAAAACAAACGATTACAGCGTTTGTATCTCCCATCTTACCCAAAAAAAAGGACCTCTTACAGATTATGAAACAAGTCTTATAAAAAAGGGAGGCCTTGTATTCGGCTGTGATGTATGCCAACTTGTCTGCCCTATGAATAAATTCGTAACGACTCCTATTACTGAGTTTTATCAAAATAGAATATATAATATTGAAAAAGATATGATATTTAACATTTCAAACAGGGAATTCAAAAGAAAATATCAGAACCGTGCATTTTCATGGCGAGGCAGGGGCGTACTTGCAAGAAACTATGAAATTATTTATGGGGAATAACAAAGTCAACAAGAATAACATCATCGCCTATTGTTCTTATTTGTTTCCAAGGAATAACATAGTCATCATCGCCGCCGAATATTCCAAGCACTTTTCCGCCTCCCGGATTTACAATGGAATTTAAGACTCCCTTTTCCATATCTATATCAACATCGCAAACAAAGCCGAGTCTTTTCCCATCTTCAATATTAATTACTTCTTTTTGTCTGAAATCGGACGCTTTAAGCATATTTATCTCTCCTTTAAATAAAAAAGTCCCCTACGGTGAAATCTTATTCACTATAGGGGTTTATTATTACAACTTTTTCAACTTTTCAATAAGTTCCTTATTGGATTTGGTTGAAACAACAAGAGAAATAAGCCTCTCTGTAAAATCCTGAGAATTTGAACCGCTGAATTTTCTTCTTAAAATATACATTGCGTCTAATTGGTCCTTGTCAACCAATAATTCTTCTTTCCTCGTTCCCGACTTTGTTACATCTATTGCCGGGAATATTCTTCTTTCCTGAAGTTTTCGGTCAAGATGAACTTCCATATTGCCCGTTCCCTTGAATTCTTCAAAAATGACATCATCCATTCTGCTTCCCGTTTCAACAAGTGCAGTTGCAAGAATTGTAATACTTCCGCCGTTTTCAATATTTCTTGCAGCACCGAAAAACTTTTTGGGTTTGTAAAGCGAATTAGGATCAAGTCCTCCGGATAAAGTCTTTCCTGATGACGGGTTTACAATGTTGTATGACCTTGCAAGTCTTGTGAGCGAATCCAAAAGTATTACAACATCCTTCTTCTGTTCTGCAATTCTCTGTGCCCTTTCAAGCACCATTTCAGCAACTTTAATGTGATGCTCGGGCTGTTCGTCAAATGTTGAATAAATAACATCGCCTTTTATACATTTTTGCATATCGGTAACTTCCTCAGGTCTTTCATCTATAAGCAAGACTATAAGTTCAGCGTCCGGGGCATTTTCCGAAACAGAGTGTGCTATATTTTTAAGAAGTGTTGTTTTGCCCGCTTTTGGCGGTGCGACAATCAGCCCTCTCTGTCCTCTTCCCAACGGTGCAATTAAATCTATAAGACGCATTGCATAATCTGTTGTCGAAGTTTCAAGTTTTATCCTCTTGTCCGGATAAACAGGAACAAGATACTCAAACGGACATCTTCTTGCCGCTTTATACGGCTCATCTCCGTTCACACTTGAAACATATATCAATTGTCTTGATTTTTCGCCGGCACCTTTAGGATTTCTTGCGATACCTGCGATTTTATCGCCTGTTTTAAGCCTGAACCTTTTTATCTGGTTTATGGAAACATAAACATCCATATTGGTTGAAAGATAATTAGGACCTCTCAAAAATCCGTATCCGTCCTGAAGCACCTCCAACACGCCCGAAACTTCTTGCTTTTCACTATCGGGGGTTTTTTCAGTTTCATCATGCTCAGGTTCGTCCTTCACCTCGGTTTCTGCAGCCATTTCAAGTATTAACACGGCAAGATCCGCTTTTTTATACTTTGAATACGATTTAATTCCGAGTGATTTTGCTATTTCCTGCAACTGTGCAAGAGTTTTATTTTCTATATCCATTGTTCACCTCATAAGTATTTAACAATCAAATTCATAATAAAGTTGTTCTCATAAAAAGATTTTGCAATTACGGAATTTGATATATTTTGACTTAAAATATTAAGTTTAGGCTGCGGCAGAAACAATATCGCCAACACAAACAAAAGCGAAACAAGTAAAAATCCGCCTGCCGCTCCCCCGATAAGTCCTAAAAATCTGTCTGCCCCTCCTACCAAAAGGGTACCTCTTGCAGCCTTTGCAGTTTTGCGTGTTATTCCCACAAAAAGTTTGATTATAAAAAACACTATAACTGCACAGAGTATGTATACTACACCTTTTGTAAGTGTTTCTGCAAGTGATTCAGATACTTTAACGACCCCGTCCGATGCTGCACCTTTTAAAAACAGAGGCACACCTTCAGTCTTTTCAGATAACGATGACACTATCTTGTCATTCATTGACTTATTAATACTCTCAATAAACGTGAGGTTTCTCACAAAATAATTCACCGGCTTTATAATAACTGCAGAAAGTATTAAAGATGCAAGATATGAAACAATATTGATCAAGGTACACAATATACCTTTTTTATAGCCAAAGTATGTGCAAAGTGCAATTATAAGTATTACAAATACATCTGAAATCATATTTTACCATCTCCCGTTCTTTATTTTATATATATTGGCGTACCTGTCCGAAAATGACAGAATTGCCTTGCCGTTTCCGACAAGCCTTATATAACTCAAATCCTTATCGGTTTTAACATCAAGCGACGGTATGCCGATATTTTCGATTATTTTAATTCTTCCGCTGCCCGAACACAAAATTCTGCTTTTCGTGCAGTCCACGCTTTTAACGGCAAAATCTGTCTTTCGTTCGGTCTTTCTTCTCAGTCCCGATGAAAAAACTACAACAAAATTTGCACTTTCTTTTACATCCGCCTTTGTATAAGCAACTGCCATTTTATCTTTATCATTAAAATCATACGCAGTTATTTTCTTGCCGGAGAATGAATATTCCCGCTTTATTTTTCCTTTTTTGTCAAGACAGTACGCTTTGTCCCCCGTAAGCATTACAATACCCGAGTCAGTATAACAAAGTTTGTAACAAAGTGTTCCGTCCGCGGTAAAAGTACCCATAGGTTCTTCTTTTCTTATATCAAAAATCTGGACAACCGTTTTTACTGCATTTCCCGAAATATCAATTCCCGAAACTGCTATATGTTTGTTATCATCTGATATTACGGCATCAGTTATGTTCCACTCTCCTGAATACCACTGGTATATGTTTTCACCCTTTTTGTTATATACATTAACGAGAGATTTATATCCTGCCTCACCGGTCACTATTATGCTGTATCCGTTTTTGTTTACATCAGAATAATACGCCGGTGCCGAAAGTTTTATATTATACACCAAACTTCCGTTTTTAATTACAGCCGCCGATGTCCCCTCCGTGTCTGCCGCAATAATATAATCACCGCACACATTCACAAAGGGCGAAAGAAGTCCCGTTTTGACATTCCACTTTTTATTTCCCTTTGTGTCAACCATATATATTCCGTCATTTACGGCACACACTGCACCGTTTTTATAAGAAACATAATCGGATTTTCCCGGTTCGGCAGAAAATGAAGGTGAGTAAATATCAATTTTAGTGCCCAATATAATTCTAAAGTTTAATATTAAAGTTATAATAAGTACAATCACAATTGCCAATGCAAGTGATTTTCGGGGATTCTTAATTATAAATTTTCTTAGTTCTTCAATTTTATTTTTCATTTATATCACCGTATTTTACATCAAGTAAATAAAGTCCTTCGGGCGGTGCGGTAATACCTGCCCCTGTCCTGTCTTTACTTTCTATAATGTTTTTAACATCAGCGGGACTTAGTTTTCCGATTCCCGCATAGCAGAGCGTGCCTGTAATGATTCTTACCATATTATACAAAAAGCCATCCGCCGTTATATCTATATAAATAAAATTATCCTTTTTCCCAATCTTTAAATCCTTCACCGTTCTTACTGTTGTTTTAACCTGTCCTCCCGATGCCATAAAACACACAAAATCGTGTTTTCCCTTTATAAACTCCGCAGCCTCTTTCATTTTTCCGACATCTATGTTTTTATATGTAAAATGCCATACATAGTTTCTCAAAAACGGGTCGGGAAACTCGGAAACACTAATAACATACCTATATGTTTTCTCTGTAACCGAAAACCTTCCGTTGAATTCCGGCGGTGCGTCAAACGCTTCATAAACCACAATATCATCGGGAAGCCTTGTGTTTAATGCAACAGGAATATTATTTGCCGGTATACGGCAGTTTGTTTTAAAAGAACAAAGATACTTTTTTGCATGAACCTTTGCATCAGTTCTCCCGCAGCCGTAAATAACAGAATATTCCTTTGTAACTTTTTCAATGGCATTCTCAAGTTCTTCCTGAATGGTTATAAAACCGTTTTGCCTCTGAAATCCAAAATAATCGGAACCGTCGTACGAAAGAATTAAACCTATATTTCTCATATTAAGCCACCGTATTTAAAAATAGTATTAAAGCAAGAACGCACAAATTAACTGCGGCGGAAACATAATCTTTTAATGAAAGTTTTAAAACTTTCATTCTTGTTCTTCCCTCTCCGCCTCTGTAACATCTGCATTCCATTGCAACCGCAAGTTCATCTGCTCTTTTAAAAGCATTTATAAAAAGCGGTATCAAAATAGGAATCATAGCCCTTGCCTTATCCATAATATTTCCCGATGTGAAGTCTGCACCCCTTGCACTCTGTGCTTTAATGATTTTATCCGTTTCCTCCAAAAGTGTTGGAATAAATCTCAAAGCGATAGTCATCATCATTGCAATTTCGTGTGCAGGAAACTTAAATCTTGCAAGAGGCGACATCAATTTTTCAAGCCCGTCAGTAAGCATAATAGGAGAAGTTGTCAAAGTAAGAATTGATGTTATGGTGACAAGCAGTACCAGTCTTACAACCATTTTAACCGCCATAAAAAGTCCCTCATAAGTTGCAGTTACGAATCCTATTTTAAATAAAACTGTTCCGTCTGTCAAAAACAAATTAACTATTGCCGTAAAAACAGAAATAAAAATCACGGGTCTTATGCCCTTTAACACAAATGAAAAAGGTACTTTTGATATAATTATTACAACTGCAATAAACAAAAAAACCGCAGCGTAAGAATATGCACTTTTACACATAAAAAGTACAACGGTCAAAAATATGGTAAGTATAATTTTCACTCTGGGGTCAAGTTTATGTATCACCGACCCTGACGGAAAATATTGTCCTAAAGTAATATCAAGCATTTTTTCCCTCTTTTAAACTCTTGTATATAGCCATTGCGGCATCTTTCACACTAAATATATCATCGGGAATACAAAATCCCCTGTTTTTAAGTTCATTAAGTATTTTAAGTATCTCAGGTATATCAAGACCGGCATCCAAAAGTTTATCCTGATTTGAAAAAACTTTTGCCGGACTGCCGTCCATATAAATTCTTCCTTTATCCAAAACAACTATTCTGTCCGCATAAAGTGCAATATCTTCCATACTGTGCGAAACTAAAATTACAGTTATATTCTGCTCGTCGTGAAGTCTTTTTATTTCTTCTAAAATCTGTTGTCTTCCGAATGGGTCAAGCCCCGCCGCAGGTTCATCTAAAACAAGGATTTTAGGCTGCATTACTATAACCCCCGCAATTGCAACTCTCCTTTTTTGTCCGCCGGAAAGTTCAAACGGAGATTTATCAAGAACATCTTCCGAAAGTCCGACACTTTTTATTGCATTTTTCACGAGTTCGCCGTGTTTTCCCTGCGGAACTCCATAGTTTTTAAGGCCGTATGCAACATCCTTATAAACAGTTTCTTCAAAAAGTTGATATTCGGGATACTGAAACACAAGTCCGACCTTTTTCCTTATATTTTTAAGGGATACACCTTTTTTGAAAATATCTTCTCCATCCACCAAAACAGTTCCGGCCGTAGGCTTCATAATTCCGTTAAAGTGCTGAATTAAAGTAGACTTTCCCGAACCTGTGTGACCTATAATTCCCACAAACTCTCCGTCTGCCACTGTAAGACTTATATTATCAAGTGCCGTTTTTTCGTACGGTCCGTTTTTATTATAAATGTAAGTTAAATCCTTGATTTCAATACTCATTTTCCACCTGCAACTTTTGAAAATTCCTCTAAAAACTCCTCTGCCGAAAGTACGACAGGCATTTTAATTCCAAGTTTATTAAGTTCAAATGAAAGTTCCGATGCCTGAGGAACTCCAAGTTTCAATTGCTTCATTTTGTCTGCATCGGCAAAAACTTCTTTCGGAGTTCCGTCCGACACGACTTTCCCGCTTTCAAGAACAATAATTCTGTCAGAAAGTGCAGCTTCTTCCATATAATGCGTTATTAATATAACAGTCATACCGTAATCTTTGTTTAACTTCTTAACAGTATTTATTACATCTTTTCTCCCTTTGGGGTCAAGCATTGCCGTAGATTCGTCAAGCACTATGTATTCGGGACTCATCGCAATAATTCCTGCTATTGCAATTCTTTGTTTTTGCCCGCCCGACAAATGATGCGGAGCATTAGAGGCATATGCCCTCATATCCACAATATTTAGTGCCTCATCAACCCTTTTTCTTATTTCGCTGCTTTCTATTCCCAAATTTTCAGGGCCGAAAGCCACATCTTCTTCAACTATGGTTGCAACAATCTGATTATCGGGATTTTGAAAAACCATTCCTACTTTTTTGCGTATATCAAAAGTCTTATCCTCATCTTTGGTATCCATTCCGTCAACTGTAACAGTTCCCGATTTCGGAATATAAATTGCATTAAATGTCTTAACAAGTGTGGATTTTCCGGAACCGTTATGTCCCAATATTGAAACAAAACTCCCCTTTTTTATTTCAATATCAATACTGTTAAGCACTGTTGTGCTTTCCTGTTCATATTCATATGAATATATTAAATTCTCGGTTTTTATCAAAATCCGCACCCCCTTGATGTTTTTTATCAGCCGAATATACACCTTGCAGTTGAACCGCACGGAAGAACAATTTCCTGTTTTGACACGGGAATTCCGAGTTCATCTGCCTGTATGCTTTTAATTTTTTTGGTTTTTCCTGCAGTAAGTTTTAAAATATTGCTCAAAACCGAAGCCTGAAGTCCCGTTGTATAAGAATTTATAATAAAAAACAACGGTTTTTCGGACAAAACTTTAACACATTCTTCTGCAAGTCCAAACAGTTCGTTCTCAAGTTTCCATATTTCTCCGTTAGGACCTCTTCCGTATGACGGAGGATCCATTATAACAGCGTCATATTTATTTCCCCTTCTTTGCTCCCTTAAAACAAATTTAAGAACATCGTCCACTATGTATCTTACAGGTTTTTGGGAAAGCCCTGATAGAGAAACATTATCCTTTGCCCATTGAACCATACCTTTTGAGGCGTCAACATGGCAAACCGAAGCACCGCCGTAAAGAGATGCAACGGTTGCTCCGCCCGTATATGCAAAAAGGTTTAAAACCTTAACTTGCCTTCCGGAATTTTTTATCGTATCTATTATAAAATCCCAGTTCGCAGCCTGTTCGGGGAAAAGACCCGTATGTTTAAATCCTGTAGGTCTTACATTGAATTTTAAGTCCTTATAACACACATTCCAACTCTCGGGAAGTTTGCTTTTAAAATCCCATTTTCCGCCTCCTGAGCGGCTTCTGTTATATATTCCGTGAGCCAAACCGGTACTTTTTATTTCGGTTTTCCATATAACCTGCGGGTCAGGTCTTAAAAGGACATATTTATCCCATCTTTCAAGTTTCTGTCCATTGCCAGTTTCTATTATTTCATAATCTTTCCAACCGTCACTCAAAATCATTTTTCAATCACCGTTTAATTTAGTTTATCAAGATATTTTACCACAAATAACCCCTTTTGTAAACTATTTTACAAGATATTCCCTGTCTTTTTCCGTCAAAACTGCATCTGTTCCCAAAAGGGTATTTTTAAGTTGATCGAGGGTTTTACACCCTATTATAGGCATTACATCAAAAAACGGTTGTTCAATAAGATACAGGAGGCAAACAGAGGCAACGCTTATATTATATTTCTCGGCAATATGCCTTGCCTTTTCAAAGCCCTTAATATTTTCATTGCAAAAATATCTTTCTCTCGTTTTCTGATCAAGCCTGTCTGCTCCCCCGTTTTGATATTTAGAAAAAAATCCTTTACCCTGAGATGCAAATGCCGCAACCTTAATACCGAGTTTTTTGTATATTTCATATTCGCTTTCATTCATTTCAACAAGAGTAGGGTCGTCTTTGTAACCGGGACTTGTTTTAACCATTGAGTATTTTATCTGACTGAAAGTGATTTTTTCAAGTCCGTGCTTTTCTGCATATGAATTTGCCTTTTCTATTCTCTCTGCTTTCCAATTCGACACACCTATATTTTTAATTTTTCCCTCGTCCCTGAATTTATTTAGATATCCTATTAT
>CAKSDT010000001.1 GCA_934446135.1 uncultured Clostridia bacterium | reverse complement strand
TTCAAACTCTCTTAAAAGAATCTCTTTCCTTGCCGAATAAAGCATCTTATTTGCTTTTTCTTCTTCTTTTATTTGTCTTGAAGTTTCCGAAGTCCTGGGCATATTTCTAAGAGATACCAATCTTCTGCCGGACTTTTCAATCTCATTTTCTATTTCCCGGCCCGTCATATCCTTGTACCCTGAATCAAAACCGTACCTTGCCATTCTGGAGGCTGTCCTGTCGATGTCCCCCTTTTGTCTTTCCAAAACCCCCATATTGTCCGAAACTTGTCCGTACTCTCTTTGGTAATATCTATTTATCTTTTCCCGTTCCTCATTGGCTTTTTCATACCATTTCCCTGTTGATTTGATATCCTGATTTTTATACGCATAATTTGCCTGAACATTGTAGTCTCTCGCGTTCTTTTCAAAAATATCTATAAGTTCCCCTAACTTGTTTTCCCTGTCTTTGTAATACTCATAACTTCCGTATTCCGGCATGTCCGGATTTTGGCTTCTCCTCATCTCATACTCATTTCTTGTAAGACCGTAAGCCGGGGTGTAATTGTCGGTAACAGCCGCTGCCTGCTTGCTGTTTGCCTTAACTATGTTTTGGGGCGTGCTTTTGCTGATACCCATAAGTTTCTCAAGCCTTAAACGGCTGGACGCAGCATTTATGTAATATCTGTCCGCAATGTCAAACCGCCCTAAATCGCCGTACTTTTTGAGCATTGACATATTGTGGTTTAAAATGTTTCTTTCGTTTTCAATTGCCCTTTGTACTTTTATAGGACCCTTCCCCTGATTAATCGGGTTGTTGTTGTATTTAACAGGACCGTTTCCTTTGCTTAATGCCTCTTTCGGGTTTGTTGCCGGAGTTTCTTTTTTTTCTCCCATTAAAGGCAAATTAAAATTCTTGTTTGGTATATACATATTTTTCCTCCTTTTTAAGGGCGGATAATCCGCCCTTATCTTTATTTCTTTATAAAAGTAAGACTCTTTCCCGGTGTCTTTTCAGGGTGTCCCCTCTGTTCAAGAAAAGTTTGGGCTATCTTATTTATTTGTTCAAAATAGTTCCCGTTTATATTTTCTCCCTTATAAACCTTTTGGTTTGGTATATCCGGATTATAAATATCTACTTCTTCATATCCTCCCCCTGAACTTTTTTTCGAACCGCCTCCTTTCCCCGAACTCTTAAAAGAATTTTCATAAGCCATTAAATTGTAGTATTTTGCCCTCATCTCGTCTTCCGAAATTCCGTAAAGCCTTGCAAGCGGACCGAAATCACCGAGCGACGCAGATTTGTAGGCATTGTCAAAATTTAATACTCTGTCCTGATATTCAAAGTTTTTTGCGTCTTTTTCCAACTGATAATTAAAACTGTCGCTGTACTGCCTGTCAGATACCGCGTCACGCTCTCTTTGATAACCGTAGTTTCTGTCGTCAATTTCTTTTTGATAGTCAAAATTGTCCCTGTACTGGTTGTCCGAAACACTGTCCCTTAATTTCTGATAATCAAAACTCCTGTCGTTTAAAAAGCCGTTGTACTTCATCTCGGCATACTTGCTGTCGTTTTCATTCTTTCCCATAAGATAATCGTAATATGCCGCTCTCTTTTCGGCTTCAATCTGTGCTTTTTTTGAATCTCTTTCGCGGTTTATCTCATAAGCATTGTTTAAATAAGTGTTCTGAAGCCCGCTAAGATATGATTCCGAACCTCCTCCCGTTATTCCCATTGCCGAAAGTTTTTCGGGAAGAAATGCCTTTTCCCTTTCGTAATTTAAGTAGTTGCTCTTTAACTTGCTGTTGTATTCTTTGTCGGTATTTTCTTCATTCAAACGGTAATATAAGTCGGCTTTTTTGTAATTAAGGTCATAGTTTTCGTCAGTTCCTTTTTTTATGCCGTCAATGTAACTTCCGGAAGATGTTCCCACCCTTCCCTCGGGAGAATACCTTGCCTTGTAGTCTGAATACGCTTTGTCATAACTGAAACCGGAATACTTGTCGGCCTCTGCACCGTAACCGTTGGCCCTTAACCTGTCATAATACTTTTTTGCTTCGCTCTGGGCATATTTCTTGTCAGAATCGTTTCCCGAAACATACCTTCCCTTTAAATATGTAATTTCATTCAAATCACGCCTTGGACTGTAAACCACTTAAAATCACTCCTTATCCCCGTTTTTTAATTGCTCAAGCAATTCTTTTAATTTGTCCGGAACCGGAATATCACACCTTACGGCATTTTCCATAATAGATATCCCCTCGTTTGCAATGTAAAACGATATAACAACAGTTCTTATCATCTCCGCACCCGTTATAAGCCCTGCCCAGTGCGAAATAGCCACAACAGTTAAAATTATGAGTTTTTTTATTATCCCCTTAAACCCTGTTTGGCTGTTTAATGTTTTGGTGTAAATTGCGGCCGCTATGCCCGTTAAATAATCAAAAACAATAAAAATAATAAGAACTTTGAATATAAGGTCGCTTCCGCCGAATATGTAACTTAAAAACGCTACCGCTCCCGTAAGTGCCAGTTTAATCCCTTTGATTGCTTCCATCTTGCTTCTCCTTTCTCTATGCCCAAATAATTCCGCCGAATATCTTCCTGCCGTCACCTTTGAATTTGTAACTTCCGTTTACCTTTAAAGTCGCAGAACCTCCGCCGTCAAGCGATATTGCAAAATCAAGCCCTAAATTCTTGGCTGTTTCCTTTGCTCTTTCTGCAGTAGACCCTTTCCTTACCGCAATTACAATCTTGTTGTCTTTTTTCCTGTAGCCTATTATGGGTCTGTCGGCATAACGCGTAACATCTGAAAACGCTCCCGTAAAGCCTTCTTCTTTTGCCGTAATGCACGGATATATCCCAAACCCCGATACCGCAAACCAAACTCCTTTTTCTTGCTTGATGTCTGAAACCTTTTTCATCTCAACCCTGTCTTTTCCGTAAATTATTAAAGTCGATACAGGTTTGCCGTGAGGTAAATTGTTTGAAATAATCTTTCCTGCATTAACCACAATTCCCTCAGGATATACTTTCCCGTTCTTTTGGTTCATAAAAAATACCGAGTTTACAAAATTGTCGTAAGGCGTCTTGTTTGTCTCTTTCTGTGTTTCAACCGCCCAGATGCTTCTAGGGTCGGCTTCTATAATGTGCGTAGTCCCCTCAATGTGATACTTAAAATGCTCAGGCATATCATCTTCCTCCTTCCCGGTAACCGCCTTAAATATTGCACCTGCAAAGTCCTGTGCTCTTTCTCTTAACTTTCGGCAGTCCTCCCTGTTTGATATAAAAGCAGTTTCAATCAACATTGCCGGCATATTTGTGTTTTTTAAAACATAATACGCAGCAGTTTTAACTCCCCTGTTTTTTAGGCTTAACTTTTCTGAAATCTCTTTTGATACCTTATCTGCTAATCCCGATGCTTTTGAGTTTCTTGAATAAATAAAAACCTCTGTTCCGGACGCTGACTTAAATAAGGAACTGTTGCAGTGAATTGATATGAATAAATCGGCTTTGCCGGAATTTGCAGCCTGAACTCTCTTTTTAAGACTATCTGAAGTGCTTTTCCCTAAATTCTGACTCTTGTACTGCCTTGTCATAACAGTGTAGGTTCCGCTTTTTTTAAGTTTTTCTTCAAGACATTTTGCAATCTCAAAAGTAATGTCCTGCTCTCTGGTGCCAAACCCGGCAGCCCCGGTATCTGCCCTTGAATTGTTGTGCCCTGCGTCTATACATATTTTCATTCTTCCTCACCTTCCTCCTGCTCTTTAAAATCTCCCATTTCTTCTAATATCTCATTAAAACAGGTTTCGTCAATGTATCCGTTTGCCTTGTAGTTTAAGGCATAAATGTTTACCTGCTCCCGGGTAAATGACCCGTTTTCAAATCCTCTTACCAAATTTTCTTTTATGAATAATTTTATGTCAAACATTATATGTTTCCTCCTAACGCTATTACCGCATTTGTTAATTTTTCAATAACTTTGTCTAAATCCTGACTGTATGTAACGCTTCCCGTAACCGGAACCCCGTTCGAAGCAGAAAATGAAACGGTAAAACTTTCATACTTTATTTCGCTTAAAATGCTTAAAAGAAGCAGAGAACTTTCACCTGTTATTTCTGTCACTTTCGGAGTTTTTAACCTGTATTGATACTCAAACGGCATACCTGCATTGTCAATAATCCATTGATAAGCCGTCTGCCCGTTTGTCCAGTCCGAAGACGCAGCCGGAAATATGTTTATAAAAGACATTGCCTTTGAATTGTTGTCCTGTATGTACCAGTGAAGCACACCGTCAACTCCGTATTTAACCCTGTGCATGCCGATGTTTGACATAACATCGTCTGCATGCGAATACTGACTGTTGAAATTAACGGCTGCTCTGTTGGGGTCGTATAAATTTTCAACAGCATTTGCACTCATAAATACCGACGGAACAGAATTTTTTATGTTCTGCTCCAAATACACTTTTCCGGCTTTTACATAAATCCTGTCTTTTGCAGATGTAACTCCACTTAAAGTAATTCCCTCAAATGTTACAGACTTTGTTTCGCCGCCGTATGAAAACGAAACCGTCGGATTTGTAACACTTTTTATCTCATAAGGGGCAGTTATTGCCGGCGTTCCGTCCTGAACGCTGTTTCCGAAAATCTCAATTCCCTTTGCAGGAAGTAACTTGACAGAATCAGTAATAACCACACTTTCCTCTCCTTTTAAAGTGTTTGTCTTTGTGTTGTTTGCTATATCTTTTAACTCCTCAATCTCAGACTTTAAATCTGAATCGTCATAGCCTTTTGTTTTAATAAACTCAGTACCGTTCCAAATATAAGCAAAATTAGTATTAGTATCGATATATAAACACTCTTTAGTTTTAACCAAAGGAAATCCATCGCTACCTATAAAATCAGGACTGTCAAAAAATCCAAATAAAGTCTTGCTTACAAGGTTAAACTTTTCAGCCCTGTAAAGGTATAAAACATTAAGCCCAACATCATAGTATAATTGATTTTCAACATTTTCAATAGGCTGAGAATCGGAGTCTACAAAATATTTGTTGGCATAATCATAATAACCATATAATATCTTGTTCTCTTTACCAGAAATGTCCTGATGTTCCGTCAAGGCATTGTCAAGTTTGGTTTTGTATGCGTCGGTAAAATCGTTTTGGGATAATCCTTTTCCTTCTTCTTTGTCCGCTTTTTTTTCAAATTCAGCCGAAATTTTATCTTTATATTCACTTGATAGCTTGTCTTCTGTTACGGCTTCATTGGCTATTTTTATAGTTGTTACCGAGTTGCTTTTTAATTTGTAATTAGAAACAGACCCATTCTTAAGTTTGTTTTCGTCCACCGACATATCTGCCAATTTGTCAGTTGTAACGGAACTTCCGCTTATCTTTTCTGTGGTAATGGAAAGGTTTGCAATCTTGCTACTTGTCACCGCACCGTCTGCTATCTTACTTTCTGTCACCGCCCTGTCCGCTATCTTACTTTCTGTCACCGCCCTGTCCGCTATCTTACTTTCACTCACCGCTCCGTCCGCAATTTTACTTTCGGTCACTGCACCGCCTGCTATCTTTTCTCCGGTCACCGCTCCGTCCTGATGGTCCAAAACAGACTTTTCACTGTGTGCCTTAAATTCGGCATAAAACGAATTTAAAAACTCCGCCGCCTCGTTTATCTTGCTTACAGCAAGTTTCGGAAGCCTGTCAAAAACCGACTGATTTTCCGTAACCGAACCCGAAAGCGGATTTTCCCTGCCCTGTACCTGATTTTCCGAAATCTCTTTTTCGGTAATCTTTTTAATACTCATTCTTTTTCATTCCCCTTTCTTAATATTTCTTGGAATTTCCCAAAGTAAATCTCTTTTCAATGCCGTAAACTCCAAACCCCTCGTTTAATTTGCAGTTTTTTATCATAAACTGTAAATATGCGTATTTTTTTATTTTGGAGTTGAAAGGAATTATTCTGGCTCCCTCATTGGTGGAAAAATCCACAGTCCCGAAATAAAACTCCGAAAAATCCAATATCCCGGACTTTCCCTCTTTTATAAGTTTCCCTTTGCCGGAATCGGTAATTGCATAAATCTCGGCACTGCTTCTTATAAAAGGCTTTATCATAATGCCCGAACCTCTTTTAACCATTGTTTTTAAAGTCATAAATGTGCCGTCGTCGTCCGATACCGTAAGAAAATAACTTTCAATTGCTTTGCCGTACTTTTCTCCGTCAGAACCTATAAATGTGTCGTTAAAATAGCCCATGTCGTTTTTTGAATTCCGAACCTTAAACCTAAAAAGCGATTTTCCGTCCGAAAACCATAATAAACCCGATATAACCTCAAATTTTTCGGCATTAAAACCGTCCCATATCATAGATTCGTAGGCATACTCGGCATTGAAATTTTCAAGGTATGTCTTTTTGCCGGTGTATAAAACATAAACTTTCCCCGAAAGCGATATTAAAACTTTGTCACGGTATCTTATAATATCGGCATTTTCTAAATCTCCGCTTTTAAAAACACTGTTGATAAAATAACTTACATTGTGAAGTGAACTTTCTCCCGACGATGCCGTTATAACATTAAGCCCGTCATCGGATAAAAAAGCCGGACAGTCCGATATGTTTGTTACCGAACCGAAAGATACCGCTCCCGTTCCCGATACTCCCTGACTCACCGTAAACGAAACCCCCTGCTCCGAAACAGAAGCCGTAATAAAGTAAACTCCCGTTTTGTTAAGACTCTTTTGTTTAAAAACCGCAAGACTTGAACCGAACTTTGAAAATCCCATAACCAAAGCCGATTCATCGCCGACAGTAATATACCCTCTGTCGGGAAAATATGAAAAATTGTTAAACTCAGAATACCAAACAAAGTTCTTTCTGTTGCTGTTTCCTGTAAGAAAAAGCCTGGAATCGCTTCCCGCTCCGTATAACTCATAAATGTAAGCGTCTTTTACAGTGTCTTCCCATAATGAGGAATTTTCATCTGTTTCGGCAATGTAAGTAATAATAAGGTTGTCCGAAACTTCATTCCCGCCTGTGCCGAAAATCTCAAACCCCGAAGAAAAAAGCGTGTACCCGTTCTTTGTCTCCTCGCTGCTTTTAAACGCAATGTCGTTTCCCGAACCTAAATTGTAAATTTCATACATGTCAGACGGTGCAACCAAAAATCCGTCCTCCGAAAGATATTTTACCGATTCTATGCGTACAGCCTTTTTGCTTAAAGTTACAATGTTGTAAAAATATGCCGAACTGTCGCTGCTTGTCCGCTTTTTCCAACTTTTAACCGAAAAACTCTCACTTACTTTTCTGGATAATAAATTAATGTCCTCAAACGCACTTCCTTCTTCATCGTAAATGTTTGTTGCCTCTCCGTCCGACGGCTTTAACCTGTACCTGTTCCTGCCGATTATTATTTTGGGTGAATAACAGTCCTCCAAAACATTAAATACCCCGTATTCCGTTACCTTTATGAAAAAACCCTCTCCTTTTACATAATAGTTAAATCCGTTTGAAATAACCGAGGATTTTCCCTCTGCCGTAATCTCTTTGGTACTTAATCCCGAAAATACATTCTCTGCAGAATAGTCCGAAAGTTCTTCCCCCTCTTGGTTAAAAAACTTAATGCCTGCCTTAACGCCGCTTTCCTCCGACCTTGCCGAAAATGTAACCCTTACAGTAATGTAAATGTAAAACACCTCAAAATTTTGGGGAAAAGCCGCCGGAATTTCAGTCTCATAACTTTCTCCTCCGTAAACTTTGGTAATTTCCCCGTCCTTTGCCGCTCCCTTAAAAAGCCTCTCTTTGTATTTGTCGGTGATTATGGAATTTACCGCACCGCCGTAGTAACTTCCCGTAAAATGCGAACCGTAAGAAAGAACACCTCCCGCACTTCCTAAAGAATTAACACTTCCCGAAGTTTCAGCAATCCCTAAAGACTCAGCACTTCCTGAAGATTCAGCACCTCCTGAAATTTTGCTTTCTGAAGAAACCGATACTCCTAAACTTCCGCTTTCTTCCCCAACTCCGTTTAAAGAAGAATTGTCTAAGTCTGTCCGGCTGTACTCAAGAATCACCTCTATGTCTTTTATTCCAACTACGCCCGATAACCCGTCAACCTTAACCTTTGCAGTCTTTATGTCCTTAAAAGCCTCAATCTCATTTTTTAAACTGCCTGAAGAATCCTTGCCGTTTACACTGAACTTTCTGCTCAAAGATTTTGTAATAAACCGGTTGCAACAAAGTTTGGTAAATCCTCCCGAAGAATTGCTCTCAAAAATTCCGTTTCCTGCGTGAACCGCAATTTTTCCGCCCGTAACTTCTCCGAATGATTTTATATTTCCGCCGAATTTGTAAACTTCTTCAACCCCGGGGCGTTTTTCGGGATATCCTCTCTTGTCAAAATCAAGATTTAACGCATATGGAAACCTCGATTTTGAGACAGTGGCTGCGTCGCCGTTTAAATCAACACCTTTAAAATCCTTGTATGATGAAGTGTAAACCGCAGGTGCTGCTGGAATTGAAAACTTAGCCATTTAAAACCAACCCCTTTCGGAATAAAAGCCGTCAAACCCTGAATAACTCTGACTTTCTGCCTCCATAATCTGATACCTCTCGTAAAGCCTTGCTTTTCTCTCCTCGTAAATGTTCATATACTGCGTGCTAAGCGTAATGTCGTCCTCTGCATAAAGCCTCGACGCCATGTAGTAACATACCGCGTCCAATACCGCGTCACAGGGCGAAAGCACAGTGCTGTCCGGGTCCGTTTCACTCATAACCTTGGGATAAGCATTGTAAATAACAGTGTATCTTAAACCTTCACTTGCCGAAATTATAATAACGCTTTCCCCTATCACACTGAAATTGTAAAAGTTTCTAAATCCGCTTTCTGCCTCCTCATACACTTTAACGCCGCTTAAATTCATAAAATCCGAATCTTCTTTCCTAAGGTCCAAAGTTTCAACGCCTTTTTGGGCAATAAATGAATATTCCCTCTTTTGAGGATAAAAAAACGAAATGTCCCTTACCCCCGCATTGTAACAGTCACGCATGTTAATCACATACTCTTTAACCGACGCGTCGTCAACAGTCACTTTCTGCCCTCCGGCAGAATTAGAAAACATAAGCCCCAATACCTCATTTTCCAAACTCAAAAATGTCCTCAATCCTTTTTTTCCTCCTTTCTCTTAACTCACCCAACTCCAAACTCCACACTTCCGTACTCGCTCACATTCCGCACTCACTTCCACTCTCCCACACTCCACAACTCCGCAACCTCACTTCCACTCACTTGCCGCCCTCGCTTCCTGCCCGCACAGTCCTCTCGCTCGACTTCCGCTCCCGTTCGCTTCCTGCTCGCACAGCCTCAAATTCAGCACAACTTCCTCACTTGCTCAACCTCACACTCGCACAACCACTCGCCTCCGTCCGTTTCCGCCCGTCCGACTTTCGCACACAGCCTCACACTCTCTCATACAACTTCATACTCATACACTCTCGCTCACTCCCAAACTCCACTCTCCCTAACTCCACACTCCCAAACTCCGCACTCCCAAACCCCGCAACTCCAAACTCCTAACTCCCAAACTCCACACTCCAAACTCAAAACTTCTCACTCCGCAACTTCTAACTTTTCTCCCAATATCATAAAAAGCAAGGCTAACGCCCTGCTTTTTGGCTTTCATAAGGCGTATCAAACCACCCCTGTTTGTTCAGGCCACCGACGCCGTAGATATTCCGCCTAAGGCAAAGGCTCTCCAGTTGTTAAAGCCTGCAGAATATCTTGTTCTTCCTTTCCATACATTGTTGTCAGTGTTTTCGTCAATGTATGATTTAACGGTAAGCGGAACCCTGTCTAAGAATATAGCACCGCCGACTCTTTCGTTGTATTTTGAATCAAATAAAATAAAAGGTGCAGTGTTGGCTGATGTAACCATAGAATTAAGATAACCCGATACAATTACATTCCATTTTCCGAAATTGTAGTTAAAACCGTTTCCGCCCGCTAAAGCCGGATCTTTTTCAGCACCTATAGCCCCGAATACAGCGTCAATAACCGTGTAATCGTTGGGAATAATGATAGTGTCGGGATTAACGCTTAATAAATGGCCGTTGTCATCTTTAAAGTTGCTCATCTTAACCGCAACTTTTCCTATAGCAGACTTTGCCGCCGAAATCGAAGAACAGGAATCCGAAAAAATGTTGCTCTGAACATCGCATTCACCCGTAACAGACGGATGCGAAGCATAAAAAAGCGGAACATTGTCTGCCGATGTGGCGTCATAATTCCTGCCGAAAATGTTTGCCTGCGTGCTTGTGGCACCTGCTAAAAGTCCGCAGCAGAATTCCTCTTTTCCTCTGCCGTATGCCTGGGTAAATCCCAAAGCACCGCCCTGTAAATCCAGTATCTTGTTGTCCTCTACCATAGTCTGAGTAATAACAAAAGACTGCTTCCACTCTCTTGCAGAAATAACTTTGTCATATCCTTCCTGCTTCTCGCTTACGGGATATGCACCGCCTTCTCCTACATCTTCAAAATTTCCCAGTGCCGTCATAGATGTAAATTTCTCGGCAAACGATTTTGAATTGACTTTTTTAAATACCGTTCCTACAACCGAGTTTTGTTCAAAACCCTCAATGTCCTTTTCCATCATCATTCTTATAGGCTCCTGACTCTTGCCGAATACCGAATCATTAACCCCCGAACCTACTGAAAATATCATAATCTTTTCTCCTTTCCAAAACTTAATAAGTACTCTTTAAGACTTTAAAAAGCACCTCTTAAAACTTTATCAGCACTTTTCAAAACCCCTCTAACCGCTTTTCAAGACTTTGTAAATACTTTGTAAAACTTTATAAACACTTTTTAAGACTTTACAACCGCTCTTCCAAACTCCCTAAACACTTTTTAAGACCTTGTAAACGCTTTGTAAAACTTTATAAACACTTTTTAAGACTTTACAATTGCTTTCCCAAACTCCCTAAACACTTTTTAAGACCTTGTAAACGCTTTGTAAAACTTTATAAACACTTTTTAAGACTTTACAACCGCTTTTCCAAACTTTACAATTGCTTTTCCAAACTCCCTAAACACTCTTTAAGACTTTGTAAATACTTTTCTAAACTTAATAAGTGCCTTTCTAAACTTAATAAGTGCCTTTCAAAACTTAATTAATACTTTCTAAAACTTTATAAGCACTTTAGAACCCTCTGCAGTGCCGAAAAGTTTGATAATTTCGGCATAACCTGCCGTAGTGGTGGCAGTAACCTTTGTTCCGTCAGCCGAAAGAGTCACTTTGTCACCTACATCAAGGTCAGTCCCTGCAGCAGATAAAGTTGTTTCAAAAATGTCGTCTTTTCTTACTCTGTTGCAAATAACTTCACTGTCAGTAACTCCGACCGCAATAAGTGACGGAACTGCTGTCGCAATCCCCCCGTCCGATGCTAAAAATGCACCGGCTTTGTATGTAACACCGCTTTTTTTTGCAATAGTAACTGCCGGCGGCGTTCCCATGTTTCCGCAATATTTGATTTTAGCCATAATTACTCTCCTTTTTTCAATTTTCGGGAGAACAGACTTTTTTAATCCGTTCCCCCCGCACTTTTTTAGCATTACCTGCCGCTTATTTCTTTTAAGTGCCTTTTGTAATGCTCCGCTATTTCTTTGTCGGAAGCCTTAGGATTGAAAATCTTGTATTCTTCCATAATTTCCGGCGGAACAGATACCCCGTCTTCAGAACTTCCCTTAGCAGGCGATAAATGATTCTTAGAACCGAATTGCTTTATAGCCGATGTTTTTCCTTTTTGACCCGCTCTTTCAATCAGATAGTCAAAATGAGATAACTTAAAGGCGTCCTCAATAGGCATACCGGTCCTTGCTATGCGGTCAAACTCCTCAAACCTGGGAAGTTTCTCCAACTCGCCGAACGAAGTTATTTTTTCCCCGTATAACTCGGATATCTTTTCCATTCCCTTGCTGAAAGCACTCTCAGCTGCATTTTTCTCAGCGTCATGTGCAAGCCTTGAAAGCACTTCCATTGCCGGACTGTTTTTTTCGATATGTAAAACCGCTTTTTTTATATCTTCATAATTAAGACCGGTCTTTTTCTCAAAATCCGAGGTGAAATCGTCAATCTCTTTCTGCTTTTGGGCAGACTCCATTTCCCCGAATGAGCCGTATCCGCTCTGCTTGGCAAACCGCTCAACTCTGTCGGACAGTTCTCTGTACTGACTCCTTCTCCTCATCTCTGCAAACCGCGAATTTTCCTCATGGCTCTGTGCATTCTGATTTCTCTTAACATCATCTTCATCTTGTCCGGCAGTTTCAGAATCATCCCGGCTCTCATTCCCAAAACCCGAAATGTCCTCAGCCTCACCTGAATTTTCATTTAAACTTTCCTTTAATTCTTCATCAATACCTTCATTAACATTTTCTGTCAAATTTTCTGTCAAATTTTCATCCATATTCTTCCAACCTTTCTGCATTTTTACGCATTGCCTGCGAATAGTATTTTTACGCTTTCACCCTGCGAACGGTATTTTTACGCTTTTCCCATGCGATTTTCCAAAATTCCCATACAATTTGCCGACCCCCACGCAATACGCCCGAAACTCCCCACGCAATACGCCCGGAATCCCCACGCAATCCGCCGAAATCCCAACACAATCCGCTGAAATCCCAACGCAATCCGCTGAACCCCCCACGCAATCCGCCGGAATTCCCAACGCAATCCGCCGAAACCCCCACACAATCCGCCGAAATTTCCTTGCGATTTGCCGGAACAACCTTTGCCCTGTTCCGTTTTTTTCATTCTTGCCGGCATTTTCCGCAGCCTTTTTTTCTTACTTCTTCTTGCCGACTCTTAAGTCCCCGCCCGTTATAACTTTGGGTTCTTTTCCGCCCCCTCTTTTAATAGGTGCATTTACACTAAAACAAGGACCGCCTTTAATCTGACCCTGATAACCTTTGTTCATATTCTCACCCCCCTCCCGTAAATAAATCAAAATGTTTTATATGCTTGTGCTTTAATCCGCTCCCGGCACATTGCCGTAAGCGTTTTCGCCTGCCCCGCCTTCATTGCCGTACCCCGATATGTCCTCAAAACTTCTCCGGTAGTTCTCGGCCTCGTCGTATAACTCCGTGTTTCTTTGCCCTAATTGGTCTATTCCTTCACCCAGCCGGGCGTTTTCCCCTTTTAACTGCTCGTTTTCCTGAAGAAGCATATTGTACTGCTTTTCAAGAGTCATCCTGTCTTTTAAAGAAGCAAGTATCCGCCCTGCATTCGGATAATGTGCAGATAACATACTTTGCCAGAACACAATAAGAGTGTCTGTTTCGTTCGGCACTCCGAAAGCACCTCTTGCCAGATTCTGTGCGTGTTCCTGCCATAAAGCCTCACGGTTTGAAGCAAGAGTTCCGGTGTTGTCGGTTGAAAATAAATAATCAAACGAATAGTAATAACTTCCCTCAATGTCCTTTTTCAGAAAATCATACTTTGAAAAGGTGTCATAAACCGAATCCCCGTTCTTTGTTTCAACAACCAAAGTTCTGGGCTCGTCAGCAAATGCTATAAGAAACATTGTCATTGCTTTGTATAATTCCGAAAAACAGGAATTTTTCATAATCCTTTTGGACTCAAGCCTTCCTGCTGTTTGCTGAATTGCCGCTTGTTTTGCAGTACCCGAATTTGCAGACGAATCTTTTCTTCCCTGAAATGAATCGGTAATTCCTAAAATCTGCCTTGCCCTCTGATATTGCATCTCGGCATAGTTTTCGGTCCTTCCCGTGTCAGGCTGAATGTTAATGGCTTTGATCATATCAATCTGCGAAGCATTGTCAATTTTAACTATCTTGAAGTTTTCATCGCTGTTTTGAACCTTAAGCCCGTTGGGAAGCGTTACTATAGAACCGCCCTTAAGCATCTTTTCAAGACAGTCTGTTTCGCATTTGTTAATGATGTCCTGCTGATACTTTATAAGTTCAATGTCCGAAGACCCTAAAAACGAACCGAATTTTGAAACATTCCGCCTTAATATAACAGGATAAATGTCAGGCTTAAAGTAAGGTATCTTTGTTCCTTTGGGAATTTTTATAACTGTTTCTTCACGCCCCGTTTCATCTGTTACGGTTTCTGTAATGTCATACTCCAATTTCTCAAACTCTTCTTCTTTAAACTCAAAACTCCTGCTTCCGCATTCGCACTCGTCGGCAGTAACAATTTTTCCGCATTTCACACACCGCTTTAAAATCCTTGCCTGATAGTCCTCAATGTCCTCTAAAACAGTGTCCCCTGCAAAAGAAAATTTTCCTATCCCGCTTTTCGAATTTTTGTAATAACATATAACCTGGGTTATAAGTTCGCTGTTTTCGTCGGGCGAAAGCGACTTGTACTCCGTCTCTTCCTCGCCTTCCCCGCATACCGAAACCCCGTAGTTGTCTTTAATAAACTTCTTTGTCTGCGAAAGCCTTACAAATATGTAGTCCATATCTTTAATCTCATATACTCCGGGCTGCGGAATAACCTGGGACGCAGATAAAACCCTCACAGATAAATTTCCTACAGTGTTGTGCGTCTTTTGCGTGTTGTCCCACTCAATAAGGAAAAACGAACCTCCGTCAGTCGGCGTTTCCCTCTCCTGCAGGTCAAGCATGGTAAGAAACGGCAGCCTCTCAATCTCGTTTCTCATCTTGTTCTCAATCTTAACCGCAAGACCTACCTCTTCTTCCCTGGTCGCCGTAACTTTCGGCATGGGAATGTTGTTGTCTATCTGTGCTTCGATAAGTTCATAACAAATGTTTCTCGAAAGTAAGGCGTCTTTGGGCTTTTTCCCCTCTCTGCCGTACTTAATCATCTTCTTTGTCCCCTGAAGATACTCAGTATATTCCCTTATCCTCGCTAATTCGTCACTGTATCGGCTCTTTGCCGCTTCATACCGCTCCCTCCATGCAGAAAGCCTCTGCTTTTCCTCCGGCTCTTTAAGCCCGGAATAAATCATAACTCCCGCCATCTTAATTTTCCTTTCTCCTAAAAAACTTCCCAATCCTCAAATCTTCCAAATCCTCAAAACTTTCCGAACCACCCGATAACCTCTAAAACGGATTCCCATACCGCCTTATGATCTCTTTTCTCTCTTCCTCACTTTGGGCTCCGTAGTAATCTTCATACATGTCTTCGGTCCATTTAACTTTTTTTATCTCCTCTTTCGGAATCAAAACGGGCAACTGCTCCCTTGCATATTCTGCAATGGCAAGCCCCATAATAAGGTCGTCGTGCGAACCTTGCTCGGCCTCCGGCCTTCCTTTTTCGTTTCTTACAAATGTCTGCATCTCATAAAGCGTGTCAAGGTCAGATACCGTCTCTGAATTAAATGTCATCTTCTCAACTAACTTTGAAATAATAATCGGCCTCGTAACAGAATTTGTCTGAAATCCAAAACTTTTAACAGGCTTTTTCGTGTATGTGTCCTCTCTTATCCTCACAAATAAGTTGGGATATAAAAGCCTCTCTAACTCCCTTACCGGAAATGTCGAAAAGTTTGTTTCTATGGCACAAAGTGCGTCGTTGTAATATTTTCCCAAACAGTAAACCTGCCTTGCATATTCCCCCTCATCAAATTCTTTTAAAAGAACCGCCTCTTGATTTCCGAACCTGTCAAGTACCTGCCCGGTAAACCTGTCAGACCCCTCGCCTGCCGTATCTCCTCCCAAAACATAGTCCTTTCCTTTTTGGGGCAAACGGTATATTTTAATAAATCCGTCCTCCGACTCCTTAAACCTGATGTTTTTGAGTAACAGCCCGTCATATTCATACTCAAAATATCCCAAAATAACCGGCATAATCCTAAGATTGATTCTTTTTTGAACATTGTCTTTCGGAAATATACTCTTTCCTAAAACACCCCACTCTCCCAAACAGTAAACCTGATAATAATAAGGGTCTGTAACCTTAAAACTCTCAAGTTCCTCTTTGTAGTCCGAATCTATAAATAAATTGTCCTTGTATGTTGTGTGTAAAATTTTAACTTTCTTCGCCGTCTGCTTTATATCAAAAAATCTTCTCTTAAGCCAATGATTTACAGAAACAGGGTTGAAACTTATAACTATCTGCTTCTTGCTTTTCCCGCCTCTTAATCTTGTAATTAACTGGTTCAGACTCACTTCCTCAGTCTCCGAAGCCTCCTCAATCCAAACATCTGTAAGTTCCCCTGTCTCAAATGTAATGGATTTTAACTTCTCAATGTTGTCAAGCCCTTTAAATATAACCGTGTTCCCGTTTAATATGCACTTTACAGATAAATTGCTTGTGTTAAACCTGAAATATCTCCCAAGCCCCCAACGGTCAATAACCTGCCTGAAAAGTGCAAAAGTCGAATTCCTGTTAGTGTCCCCCACCTGCCTTACAACCAAAATGTTGCAGCCTGAAATGTTTAAAAGTTTTAATATAAACCTCTCGGCAATAAAATAACTTTTCCCCGAACCTGCTCCGCCGTAAAATATAAGCCTTTTGGTGTCATAATCAAATAAATAGGGCAAATATGCCGGGTTGAACACATCTTTTTTTATCTCAATCTCTAACCTTTTCATCCATACATCTGTCCCCTTCTCAGCCTTCCCCCATTCACTCAACTTCCAAACTCACGCAATCACTCGCCCAACTTCCGTACTCACTTCCGTCTGTCCGCTTCCGTACTCACTTCCGTACTCAACTTCCGTCTGTCTGCTCCCATCCGTCCGACTTCACTTTCCAAACTCCAAACTCCTGACTCCTAATTCCTAATTCCTAACTCAAATCCCGCTCACTCTTCAAGCGATATAACAACTTTCGTGTTCTCGGTTAACTCTCCTTTTGCAACCGCAGACTTGTCACGGAGCGTACCAATCATCGTAGTAATGTCAACCCCACGCTTAATCGCAATGTCATTTATCGCCTTAACGGCACTTTTCTTTGCTCCCTCCGAAAGAGTACCGTCTTTTTCAATTTCCGATATGATTCTGTCAAGTTCGGCTTCAGCCTCAAGTGCCCGGCAAACTCTTCTTTCCAAAAGCAATAAAAGAGAATCCACTATCCCGTCGGCCCGCTTTGAAAACTCCTGACTTTTTTTGCTGAGAAGTTTTTTAACAAAATCTTCGTTCTCATACTTCTTTATAATGCCCTTAACAGTGTTGTAACTCATTTTAAGTTCCTTCGCAGTCTGATTGATGTTGTGCGACGCCGCATAAACAGTAAATATTTTGATAATCTGCTCTCTTCCGGTCTTCTGTCCTCTCGCCATTTCGTCAAAAAACCTCCTTTCTCTTAATATTTTATAGTATCATAGGGTATCATACAAGTTCATAGGGTATCATAACTTTCCCAAAACATTATAAATTGACAATGCGGTATATTTGTGGTATAATAAAGCCACATAGAAAGGAGTTGATTTTGTGCCCCGTATAATACCGATACGCGACCTAAAAAATACAAGCAGAATATCTGATATATGCCATTCGTCAAACGAACCTGTTTTTGTAACAAAAAACGGATACGGCGATATGGTCATTATGAGTATGGAATCTTATGAAAAGGCTCTTTATATTAATTCTTTGTATAATAAACTCGAAAAGGGCGAAGAATCAGTGATAAACGGCAATATCTCTGATGCAAAAGAATCAGTAAAAAGCATAAGGGAAAAATATGGCTTGTAAACTTTTTATTGCCGATGAAGCCAAAAACGATATTGACAGTATTGTTTCACATATCGTTAATGTGTTAAAAAATCCCACTGCCGCAAAGAATCTTTTGACACAAATAGAATCGGTTATCGACGCAATTTCATTAAATCCTCTTGCGTTTCCTCTGTGCTTGGATAAAAGGCTTAAAGCCAAAGGCTACAGAAAGGTATCTGTAAAAAATTATATTGTGTTTTACAGGGTAAATGCCGAAAAAAACACGGTATATATATTGCGTGTTATCTACGGAAGACGCAACTACATAAATTTTTTGTAAAATTAGCCCCCGCCTTTGTAAGGCGAGTGCTCAGACTGCCGAAAAAGTCTGCCGGCCGCAAGCAAAACATATTAATACAATTTTCCGCATATAATTTGAGCGTATTAATTTTCGGATAACCACTGTCCAAAATAATGAAAATACATAAAAAACCTTGAAACTCCCAAGATTTCAAGGTTTTTTGCTTGCTTTTTCATTTCTCCCTGCTCTTTTTGATAACTTCTGCAACGGCGTCTTTCTTAAGCCTCTTGATGTGGCTTTCGGAATATCCTAACCTTTCGGCAATTTTCGAAACCGTGTACCCTTTGATGTAAAAATCATATAAGATAAACCTGTAGTATATGTCGCTTACCCTCATTATCGCAGATTTTACAACTGCCTCGTTTTCCTCATACCTTTTGTAAAAATTTCTCCTTTCAACCCCGGCACTTTTAAACGCCTCATACCTTCTTCTGTCGCCTTTTAAATAATCAAGCCTTTTTTTAAAATTCACTCTCTCACCCCCCCTTTTTTTAAACACTTAAAGGGCATACGGCAAAACCGCATACCCGACTTTTTATTTTGCTCTTCTTTTCCGATACCCTGACTCAATTTCCTCCAAATATTCTTTCCTGATTAAATTTATCGTTGTATACATTCCCCCGTTTACCTGATTTTCCGAAATCTCGGGTTCAAAACATAATTCATAACCCGGATATAACTTCTCTAAAACTCCGCCGTATGTAAAATCCTTAAACTCAGCCCAAAATCTTAATTGCCTGCCCGAAATCTTCCCGTCACGCTCTCTGGACTCCGGCTTGGCTAAATTCTTTGAACAAATATATCTCTTTCTCATTAATTTCTGCTTTGTGCAGTATTTCGCAAGGGGCAATACCCCCTTTTTCCCAAACTTTATCCTGTCTGCCCTGGCAATTCCAAATCCCCACGAATCCTCAATCACTTCTTTTCCTATTCCGCCTGTCATAAAAACATGAAAATGCTTTCTTCCGCTCTTTTCTCCCTTTTCAGGCACAATGATGTATTTAAATAAAAGCCCCGCCTTGTCATACTTCCTCTTTATCCGCCTTATGTAATTCGCAATATCTCTGTACGCCTCATCAACACTTCCGGGATTGTTCTCCTCATCATAAGTTAAGTGTACCCAGTGGTCCTTTCCCGTAAAGTTTAGTGTGATAAGCCTCTCTAAATGCTCCGCCGAATTTTTTCTGTTAAGTGCCGCCTGCACCTCAGATGTCGGCTGAAACCTTTTCCTCCTGTCCCCCGCTTTCTTAAAAACAGGATATATGTTAATCTGCTTGTAATTTCCTAAATCATAAATCTGTTCCCTATATTTTCTCATAAACCCCTCAATCAAAACCCACTCAAAATTCCACTCTCAAAAACCACTCTCAAAAACCGCTCCCGAAAAACGCTCTCAAAAACCGCTCCCGAAAAACGCTCTCAAAAAATCCACTTTCAAAAAACCGCCCGCACTTAATTAATGGTTGATTAATTAAGATTGTATACAAGGCTCATACCGTCCCCACCGGAACGGTCTTAAATTATGCCTTTCTTCCTATATAATTGTATCAGTTTTTCCTCGATTAATAAAATAACCCCTTTACATGCCCTGCCCCTTGTATTATAATTTACCCGGCATTACCATATGTTTCGCTTTAAGCCATAACCTCCCGGAAGGGAAGTGGGTGGCAATGAGCACATATGAAATCATTACATTGGTAATAATAATACTCCAGTTAATAGTGTCAATCGTTGCTCTGTACCGTCGGTAACATACGGTGATATTAGTGCGGTGTATGTGCGGACACCGTGCCCCTCCCGCTTCGGGAGGGTCGCTGCCTTATTTTGTTTTTCTTTTATCCCGCTTTTCGGCCGCCGCTCACAACCTGATATATGCTTACATTTCGGACTGCATATCTGTTATTCATTTGTTGCACCGGCTTTCGTAATTTGAATATTCTTTCTCATTTGCAGGTTTGCACAATTTCAAATCAGCACGGCTCACACATCTGCGGCACGGCTTTTCATCAATTATTCTATTTTTATATTTACAAGTACCGCACGGAGCAATAGCAATGCCAAATTCATTTACAAACCCTTTCATCACTCCGTGCCGCCTTCCAATGCTTTTTCGGCCTCTTCCCGGGTCAAAAATATCTCCTTTCCCAACTCGGGAATTAAGCCATAATCAAACATAATAGTTTTAATTCCTCTCTTTGAACAGTTGCGGCACCCTTTTATAAATGGAGTATAATTATTCCCACACTCCCCGCACGGTGTGGTTAACCAGTAAACCTCGGTACCAATCTTGCACGGCAGTACAATTACACCGTTTTCAAGTAAGTAATCGGCAATAACTGCTGCCCAATTTTCCGCACAACTGCCAACAGATTCCCGTATTAATTCAATCAGCCTTTTCCTCTCATTCACCTTTAAAAACCTCCAAATCTCTCCACTCTAAAGCCTGTCCGCACTCCGTGCAGTATAAATCCCCGACTAAAAGCGTGTTGTTTTTATTGCAGCCGGGACAACTGTAACGCTCCCCCATACATTTAACCTTTTGCGGTACCCTAGTATTAAGTGCTTTTTCTGCCGCCTTTAATGCCTCACTCCTGTCTGTCATGTCCTTTTCTTCTTTAATCATCTTCTTTATCATCAATAACGCTATTAACGGATGCAAACTCTACTTCCTCCTTACTATATTTTTTAACTCTCTCCAATGCACACTCTATAACCGAATTGCAGTATAAATCGTGCAGTATCGCAATGTGATTTTCTATCCCGTTCTTGTAAAATATCTTGTACCCAATCGGAAAAAACACTATCCCGCTGTAAATAACTTTGAACCTGTCGGGTATGTACGCCTTTGTCCCGCATATCCCGCTTTTTAGCATAGATACCGCTCTTGCCCTCTCTAAAAACTTCTCTTTTTCCATGCCTATTCACCTTTGTATTCAGACTCTAAATACTCTTTTAATAACTCCTGCTGTCCTTTCGTGCAAAATGCGTCATCTTTCTCGCACTCTTTTCTGTCTTTGCAGTATAACCTGCAAAAACTGTCCTCAATTTCCCCGTCAACTATTCGGTCTAAAAAATCAGCCGCCTCGTCTAAATTCATTTTTAAAACCCTGTCAAAATTAGTCATCACTCATATATCTCCCTTAATCTCCTTATTTTTGCCTTTGTTCCGTTTGTGCCCGATATCTCAAATACAATCTTCTCAGCCTCTTCGGGACTGATGCCGTTTACAGCATTTTCAAATTCCTCGCTCTTTAAGGCATACTTTAAAATCTTTTCCTTGTTGCTCAAACTTTCTCCCGGCTCCAAAAAACAAGAACAAACCGACGGCATATTAAAACATTTCTTGGGACTTTCACAAATTTTCTTTTTCACACAATTGTAACAACAGCCCGAAATCCTAATGCAGGGCTCTTCCCCAAAAACCGAACATACTTTCCTACTCATCGTAAATCTCACCTTTCTCACATATTTCAAGTATTCTCTCAGCCGCCTCGTCTAAATCAAGGTCAAACCTTCTCTTGCCTAAAATCCTTTTTCTCCGTTCTCTTTTTCTGCTTAACTCCTTTGCACTGCTTCTCATTATAGCGGCGGCGATGTAACTTTCTTTGGCTGTCTTTCTCCTGTTCACTTCCTGCCCCGCCTTTCCATCAGCTTAAGCATTGCACGGTTTTCAATTTCTTCATAATTAATTCTTTTCTGTGTAAAATTGTTAAATTTGCTCTTTTTCGCAACTTTCCCCTCGCCGAATATGTAAAGCCCTTTTTCCTCGTCACTTCTTATAAAAGATATAACCGCTAAATAACAACTCTTGTACTTTTTGCCGCTCCGCCCCATGTAATTTCCAACCTTGTCAATGTAAAGCGTCACCCGCTCCAAACCAAACCTCTTTATAAGTTTGCTGTACTCAGACTCGGTAAGATAAACATTCCCGGTTTCTCCAAACGGTTTCTTCTTCTCTTTTCCCTTTTCTCTTAAAAAACTCTTAACTTCTAAAATTTCCCCGTCCGTAAGACTTCTTATGTTCTCAAACGCACTCCCCGCAAATATAACAGGCCCGAATACCGTGTCCCCCCTTAACTCAAAATTCTCCGAAAATCCCTCTCTTATCTTGCCTTCCTCATTCAATATAATAATAATCCCGTCACTTAAATGAATAAATTCTATGTACCCCCCGACAATGTTCTGAAAAACACTAAGACTGTTCTCAACCTCACACTCTTTCTCTTTCCTGCCCGGACTTTTTATAATACACCTCATGTCAAACCCCCCTCATTGTCGGAATGGACTTTGCTCCATTCCGATTTTCTTAAAAGAAAACCGTCATACACTCCGTCATTCCTCCTCTTTCGCAAATCCTAAGTAATTACACCATATCTTTAATCTTCCCATAACTTTATTCCCAACTTTAAATACCGCTCGTTGTAGTATTCAATCGCTGAATTGTTTCACTTTAATATCTCATTTCTTAACTCTGCCTTGTATGTAGTAATAAGAGTCTCCGGAAAATATATCATCTGCCCAAAAAACATAACGGTTAATATAACTGTAGCCTCCAGTATTCTCTTTTCAAATATTAACTTGTTAATCCTAATCCTGTACCGCCCTATTCTCATTTTCCTCCTCCGTCGTCGGAATGGACTCCACTTTGTTCGGGCTTTCTTAAAATAAAACCCTCGCCCGTTCCGTCATTTCTCCTCTTTCGCAAAAAAGCACGCTCTTGTTTGCCTGCTCGGTTGTAAACGCCCTCCCTTACGGCAAACTTCGGCTACCACCTTTTTGCGAGTTTTTACTTAACATGCTTTTTTAAAAAAGTTGTTTTTCCACCGTATTTATTTAAACTAAAACGCTTTCACAACCTGCTTCCCTGCTTAAATTATTTTTCTTTTTGCATTCTGAGTTATTTTTACATTTTTAAACTTCACATAAAAGGGAGGCAAACCTTATCTTGCTTATCCCGTTGCTTCCTATCATAAATTTCTTCTTGGCATACCTGTATCCGTACCCCGTGTACTCGGATACATCTTTAATCGTAAGTATCTCTTTCCCCGGAAAATACTCGTCAAGCCTGTCCGCCTGAACCCAAAGCCTCTCCCTGTGCCCTTCCTTTTCTTTCATTTTCCTTGTCTCCTTTTCTCTCTTATTTCCTCTTTAAACTCCCAAATCCTTAAATCATAATAATTCCATTCACAAAACACCGTAACTTTCTGTCCCTTCCCTGACAATCATGATGTAAGAAATTCTCTCATTGCCTAAGAAAATCTCTCATTCCCTTACAGTCCTGTTGTCCTCTTCAAACTTAACTAAGTCGCTTTCGGCTATTCTGTACCCTTTTCCAATGTTGATTGCAGGAATTTTGTTGGTCCTTACCCAATCCCATACCGTGTTAACATTGACACTGTATCGCTCCGCAATCTCTTTGCAAGTGTAAATCTTTTCCATTCCCATTACCTCCCTAATTCTCTTTTTCCTTCTCAGCAACAAGCAATGCTCCCATTACCATATAATAAAACTCTTTCTGTTTTTTCCCCGGTAACTTTTTGATAAGACTTATAAATTTGTCCTCTTCTTCTGCTCTCATTATTCCTTCCTCCCAACTATTAAAATAATCAAGCCAATACGAAACAAAATTTCTACTTCTGCCATACAATCTTAAATGTTTTCATAAAAATTCTTCCTTTCTACTTTTTTGTATTGACAATGAGTATGAATTGTAGTATCCTTTTAAAAGATGTAAACTCCCAAGGTTTACTGTGACAGTCGCAGGATAATTTTCCAATTGGTTACCTTGCGGTTGTCTTTATTTTCATTTACTCATAGTTTTTTATTTCCTTTCTCATATTATCCACATCGGATAAACCACATGTTGATTATATATCCGAATTGGATATTTGTCAATAATATTTTTTACTTTTTGGATAATTATTTTTGAATATTTTTTTAAATATCTTGACAAATTATCCGTTTTGGAATATAATTTTAACGAAAGGAGGGGTACTATGGTTGCAGCACAATTGGCCTCTATCAGAAAAAGTCGCCGTTTAACTATGAAAGAAGTTGCAGAGTCGTTAAACATCAGCCTTTCAGCATATCAGAAATATGAAAACGGAACAAGAGATGTAAGTACCGAAATGCTTTCTAAACTTGCTGATTTTTATAATGTGACAACAGACTACCTTTTGGGACGAAATACTGACGAACCGAAAACAATCGACTGCCTCGCAGGTGAATTTAATATGTCTGCCCTTGAAAAGAAAATTCTTGATAACTACCTTGCACTCCCCAAAAATATGAGGTCTGATCTTATGCAGTTCCTGGAAAAGTCAGTCGATGAAGTCCTCAATAACGATTTTTAGCGGTTTATACCGCTTTTTTTGTCCCAAAATTATTTTTAATTCCTCTGCTGTAATAGTTTTTCTTCGCTCATTTTCCTTATTGTTTCTGCAAACTTCTCCCCCTAATTTATGCTATTGTTATAATTTACCAAAAAAATTACTCATTTTTTGTTATTTTTTTGGTTTTATTATTGCTTTTTGTTTGGTTTAATGCTATAATGCTTTTGTAAGCAAAATTATGTGACATTTTGAAAATAAAAACAAAATAATGTCTTGTTTTGTTTAGTCCATATTAGCACACTTTTATTCTCACTGTCAATAGTTTTGTTAAAAATAATCCAAAACAATACAAAGGAGTAAAGAATAATGGACTTTTATGAAAAAGTGATTTATTTATGTCGTCAAAACGGAATATCAAGGTCAAAAATGGCAGATGATGTGGGAATATCAAGGTCAACACCTAAGGATTGGGCTGATAAAAGGAGTACACCTCAATTTTCCACCGTAAAAAAAATAGCCGATTATTTCGGAGTATCACCAACCTATTTAACAGACGATAATTCTGTAAATATAAGTTCCGTCCAAAATAATAACGGCATAATCTGCCACACAAATATAAACGGTAATGAAAAAAAATTAACCGAACAGGAAGTAGAACTTTTAAGCATATTCGAAAGCCTCAGCGTCATAGACCGTGCAAAACTCTTAATCTATGCCGCTGAGTTAAAATGTAAAAACACATAATCCGTGGAAACAGTAACATCATCGGGTTTTGTAATCATTTCCTTAATTTCTAAGATACAAAAGAGGAATGTCAGCAAACTAAAATAGATGAGGCTCTTAACACTAATTTTGAAAGAGAAAGGTAAAAATAGGAAATACATATGGGTGATATTGTTATATTCTATGTTGTTGTTATGTTCTTGTATATGATATATGAGGCAATTAAATCACTGCGTTTAAAACTCATTCTAAACAGAAAAAAGAAAAAAATGATAAAAGCCCTTATAAAAGACGGTCACTATGCTCCGGCATCTTATTCAAATTCGTATCTTATAAAATTAAGAAGAATGAGTTCAAATGCAGAATATTCATTGCGTGCCTGCATAGAAGTTACCAGTTATAAAGCCTTTAGCAATTACGAATCAAGGGATAAATACGATACAGTTTACAGACTTCAATCCGTCTATTTTAACAATGGCGGACATCTGTGCTTTGGCATAAATGAAGAAGGCAAACCTGTCAATAATGTTTTAGAGCCGTATAAAGAAACAATTTTAAAGGACAAAAAAGGCGATTTATATTCTGTTTATTTTGATAACTATGACTATCTCGAATGTCCCGAATTTGTTGAGAAGGCAAAAAAAGAGGCTCTGTCAATCCAAAAAAAAGCAAAAGATTTCAAGGAAAAAACAATCAAAGATATTAATAAAATTGTTTCAAATGAAGAAAATGCCTTGCCTTATTTTTCAAAACTTTTTTCCGACTATAGAGATTATCTGAATCAAAAGTATGAAGAATATTTTAAAAATAAAAAGTTGCCTGCACTCAAAGCAGCAGAAACAATGAAAATGTTGCGGCAAAATTTGAGAACAATTGAAAAGGAATATCGCTTGTTGCAATATCAATTAGAAGCATATGAGTATGCCGTTCCGTGGCTCTCAGATTTCAAAACCCCTACAAGTTCAGAAATAGAAGAAATAAAAGAAGTATTTAATATTAAGTCTGAAGATGAAGAATATGAAAACATAAAGATGTATGTATCTCCCATAGAATACAAAAAACTTTCTGATACTGAAAAGTTCCAATTAGCACTTGATAGGTACAAGAAACGCAAAAAGTCAAATTGGGAAATAGGAATATCCTTCGAAAGATATGTAGGGTATTTATATGAAAGTAAAAACTATAAGGTGACTTTTTTCGGTGCAACAAAAGGACTTGACGATCTGGGAAGAGATATTATTGCCAAAAACGAAACCGAAACATTAATAATTCAATGCAAATATTGGAGTCAGCACAAAACAATTCATGAAAAACATATTTTTCAACTGTTCGGAACTATGATTGCATATTGTGCAGATAAAAATAAAGACCAAATTCAATTTGCAGTTCCTCCTAACATAAAAGGGGTTTTGATAACAACTTGCTCACTGTCAGACACAGCAAAAAGATACGCAGAAAAGTTAAATATAATCATTAAGGACAATTTCGAATTTGATAAAAATTATCCTTGTGTTAAATGTAATATTTCACGGAAAACCGGCGAAAAAATATATCATCTTCCGTTTGACCAACAGTATGATAATATACAAATAAACTACCCGGAAGGTGAATTCTACGCATCAACAACAAAAGAAGCAGAAGAAAACGGATTCAGAAGGGCATTCACATGGCACTCAAATTCATAAAACAACATTAACCGAAAAACAGAGGTGATTTTTTTATGCTCACAAAAAGAAAAGACGGAAGATTCTGTAAATCCAAAACAATAAACGGAAACAGAGTCTTTTTTTATTCCGCAGAACCAACCGAAAAGAAGGCCCTTAAGGATATAGAAAAACAAATGCTTGATTATCAGGGAAAAATCGAAAAAGGCCCGACTTTCAAACAAGTTGCCGATGAGTGGGAGGAACAGCATTATAAAAATATTATGTATCAAACATCTTACCGCTATAAATCACTTGTAAAAAGAGCAACTTCGTCACTCGGAAATATATATATAAAGTCGGTAACCCCTCAGGATATATCCCAAATCCTAAATGATATGGTATCTCAAAAATTCAGCACTAAAAGTATAAAGGATCAATCCTCCGTAATTAAAATGATTTTTAAATACGCCGTGATAAAAAGATATATATCGGAAAATCCCGCACTCTATATCTCCCCGCCTAAAGGACAGCCAAAAATAAACCGCTCCGCTCTCTCAGATGAGCAAATCAAAATCGTTGATCAAAATGTAGATAAAGACTTCGGACTTCTCGCTTTCCTCCTCCTTTATTCCGGCTTGAGAAGAGGCGAAGCACTCGCCCTCACCGATAAGGATATAGATTTTGAAAATAATATAATCTATGTGACTAAATCAATAGAACATCATAGTAACACCCCTTGCCTTAAAGAACCAAAAACACAGGCAGGAAAACGCCAAGTCCCTCTCGTAAATAAACTTAAATCCCAACTCTTAAAACATAACCTAAAGGGCATAATCTTTTCCCAAAACGGAAATTATATGGTAAAATCATACTTTCAAACACATTGGAATAATTATGTAAAAACAATCGGCATAAATATAACCCCTCATCAACTCCGTCATACTTTCACAACCCTTCTCTTTGAATGGAATATAGACGAAAAAGATACCCAGGAAATAATGGGCCACGCAGATATATCAACCACAAGAAATATCTATACCCATATAAGACACTCAAGACTCTCTTCAACTTTGGATAAAATAAACTCAAAACTTGAAGAAAATAATTAACTCTAACCCCTCCGGCAATATAATTAACTCCACCTCACCGGCAAAATAAATAATCCTAAACTCAAAATAAATAACTTTAACCTCTGCAAAAATTTGACAACATTTTGACAACACTTTCAAAGCATTTAAGGACATTTCCAAACAACTAAAAACACACCCAAAAACAAAAATAAACCGCATAAATACAGGCTTTCCTAGTATTTATGCGGTTTCCCTATTTGGGGCGACTTAAGGGAATCGAACCCTTGACACCCAGAGCCACAATCTGGTGCTCTACCAACTGAGCTAAAGCCGCCATATATTAAATTAAAAAATTTCTCCTAATAAAAAAAGTGGCGCGTCAGGAGAGATTCGAACTCCCGACCCACTGCTTAGAAGGCAGTTGCTCTATCCAACTGAGCTACTGACGCAAACTTTTCTGGAGCGGGTGATGAGAATCGAACTCACACGACCAGCTTGGAAGGCTGGGGTTCTACCATTGAACTACACCCGCAAGTTTCTTACGACTTGTATATTTTAACACTATATCTTCATATTGTCAATACTTTTTTAAAATTTTTCTATCAAAGTTGCAAAAAATATGGATTTTCCTTTTTTTCTGTTGCAATATCGGTTATTTCATTATGTCCCGGAAGTATTATAGTGTCATCAGGGAGCGTAAAATAAACCCTTTTAAGGGAAAGCATAAGTTGTTCAAAATCTCCTCCCGGGAAATCGGTTCTTCCAACTGTTCCTTTAAAAAGGGTATCTCCCGAAAACATATATTTCCCGCAGAGGTATGAAAGTCCGCCTTGTGTATGTCCCGGAGTTTTGAATACTTTAAATTTCATTGTGCCTACATATATTTCCTGTCCGTCATCAGGAAAAACATCTCCCTTAAATCCGTCAAAACGGCTGTATGCCCCAAAATTCAAATTCATTTCGGGATTTTCTGTCATATAATTATCTGCAAGCGACATATAAACCTTTGCACTCTAATGCTCCTTCAGTTCTTTAACCGCCCCTACATGGTCAAAATGCCCATGAGTAAGAAAAATTGCCGAAATCAATATTCCGCGTCTTTCAGCCTCGTTTTTTATCCTCAGAGCGTCAGCACCGGGGTCTACTGCAAATCCAACCCCATTTTCATAGGCAATATAACAATTTTCATCCATGTCACCGACATTTAATTTTATATACTCCATAACAATTCCTTCCAACAAAACGCCGCAATACATTACGGCGTTTTGTTCTAATTTATGCTCCTGCTTTTTGTCCCACACTTTCAATTAAAACAGGTTGTTTATTTCCCAATACAGTTTCTTTTGTAACTATACACTTTGAAACATTTTCAAGTGACGGAAGTTCATACATAACTTCGCCCAAGCATTCTTCCACCAAAGCACGAAGACCTCTCGCACCTGTTTTTCTTGATATTGCCATTTTTGCTATTTCCTTTAAAGCATCATCTTCAAACTCAAGTTCACAGTCATCATATGAAAACAACTTTTTATACTGTTTCACTACAGCGTTTTTAGGTTCGGTCAGAATTCTGACCAAATCATTTTCTGTAAGCATATCAAGAGAAACAATAACAGGAAGTCTTCCTATAAATTCCGGAATAAGTCCGAACTTCAGCAAATCTTCAGGCTGAACATCCTTAAGTGCTGCATTCTTCCGGACATCGTCTGCAGACTTAATATCTGCACCAAATCCCATAACTTTATTTCCGACTCTTTTTTCTATTATCTTCTCAAGTCCGTCGAATGCACCGCCGCATATAAACAAAATATTTGATGTGTCAATTCTGAGGCATTCCTGATGGGGATGCTTTCTTCCGCCCTGCGGCGGAACAGACGCAACAGTTCCTTCGAGAATTTTAAGAAGTGCCTGCTGAACACCCTCTCCGCTTACATCTCTTGTAATAGACGGGTTTTCTGATTTTCTTGAAATTTTATCTATTTCATCAACATATATAATGCCTTTTTCCGCCTTTTTGATGTCATAATCCGCCGCCTGTATAAGTTTTAAAAGAATATTCTCAACATCTTCCCCTACATAGCCTGCCTCGGTAAGGCTTGTTGCATCGGCAATAGCAAATGGAACATCCAAAATTTTTGCCAAAGTTGATGCCAAAAGTGTTTTTCCCGAGCCTGTAGGTCCTAGAAGCATAACATTGCTCTTTTGAATTTCAACATCATCGGCGATTTCCTTTGAATTAATCCTTTTATAATGATTATAAACTGCAACGGAAAGTGCTTTTCTTGCCCTATCCTGACCGATCACATAATCCGAAAGAACTTTATTTATTTCCTTAGGCTTTGGAACATCTTCCAAAGAAATGTTATAATCAGCCGTATTGTCATCATCATCATAGATTATATCAGCACAGGCTTCTATACATTCATTGCATATAAAAACACCGTTGGGACCTGCAATTATTCTTTCTACCTGTTCCTGTGTCTTGCCGCAGAAAGAACATTTAACCTGATTTCTATCGTCTTTAGCCATTAAACTACTCCTATCTGTTAGTTATAACCTTGTCAATAAGTCCGTATTCCTTTGCTTCTTCAGCAGACATAAAGTTATCTCTCTCAGTATCTCTTTCTATAACTTCAAGAGGTTTATTACATCTCTCGCTTAAGATTTTATTAAGATTTTCCTTAATTTTGATAATTCTGTCAGCATGAATTTTAATATCGGTTGCCTGACCTTGCATACCGCCTAAAGGCTGATGTATCATAATTTCACTGTTCGGAAGTGCGAATCTTTTTCCCTTTGCACCTGCTGCAAGCAAAAATGCCCCCATAGACGCCGCCATACCAACGCAAATTGTTGAAACATCACATTTAATATACTGCATTGTATCATATATTGCCATTCCCGAAGTTATAGAACCTCCGGGGCTGTTGATATAAAGACTTATATCTTTATCCGGGTCTTGTGCTTCCAAAAACAGAAGTTGTGCAACTACCAAACTTGCAGTCGCATCGTTTACTTCTTCACCCAAAAATACTATTCTGTCATTCAGCAGTCTTGAAAATATATCATAAGATCTTTCTCCTCTGCTTGTCTGTTCTACTACCATTGGTACTAAACTCATTTCGATTCCTCCCTACTTATTTCGACAATTTATGTGTAATTGGTTTGACAGCGGAAGCAAATTCCCATTTGCTTCCGCCGCTTGATTTAATAGTTATTTATCTTCTGTCTTCTTGGTTGTTTTTTTAGCAGTTGTCTTTTTTGCTGCCGGTTTTTCTGCTGTTTCTTTCTTAGTTGCTGTCTTTTTTGCGGTTGTTGTTTTCTTAGCGGTTGTCTTTTTTGCCGGCTCTTTCTTTTCTTCTTTCTTTTCAACCATAACTGCCTTTGAAAGAATTATATCAATTGCCTTTTCAATCTTAATATCGTTTTTGATATTTTCAAGATCTTCATCTTTGAGAACTTCTTTAACTTTTTCAAGTTCCATATTATATGCCTTTGCAAGTTCTTCAAGTTTCTTATCAAGTTCTTTCTGAGATACTTTAACTTTTTCAAGTTCAGCAACTTTTTCAAGTGCTAAAGTGCTCTTAACTGCATTTTCTGCCTGAGGCATAAACTGTTGCTTTAAGGCATCATCAGTCATACCGGTATATTTTTTATACATATCAAGGCTCATGCCCTGCTGATAAAGACGCATTTCGAAGTCACGAATCAAAGAATCACACTTCGAGTTATACATTCCCTGCGGAATCTCGCCTTTAAGATCTTTAACCAAGACTTCAACTATCTCATTTTCCATTTCGGCTTTTGCACGCTTTTTATTCTGTTCCGTGAATTTCTTTTTAATGTCTGCGGTAAGTTCTTTCAATGTATCAAATTCACTTACATCTTTTGCGAATTCATCATCAAGTTCAGGAAGTTCCTTATACTTAATCTGGTTTACTTTGACTTTAAATGTCGCATCTTTTCCCTTTAATTCTTCAGCCTGGTAATCATCCGGGAATTTAACATTAACTTCTGTTTCCTCGCCGGACTTAACACCTATAAGTTGATCCTCAAAGCCCGGAATAAATGCACCCGAACCAATTTCAAGTTCATGATTTTCTGCTTTTCCGCCTTTAAATGCTTTTCCGTCTGTAAAACCTTCAAAATCAATAACTGCGATGTCGCCTTTCTGAATCGGTCTGTCTTCTACAGTAATCATTCTTGCGTTTCTGTCACGAAGTCTTTCAATTTCAGCATCAACATCTGCCTTAGCAACAGGATATTTTCTCTCTGTAACTTCAATACCTTCATAAGAGCCGATTTCAACCTCAGGTTCAACATCAACTTTAACTGTAAGAGTCATTCCCTTGCCTTCGCCGACTTCCTTAACATCAACATTAGGTCTGTCAACCGGTTTAAGTTCAAGTTCCTTAACTGCTTCTTCATAACTTTCCGGGAAAGCAAAATTTATCGCATCATCATAAAAAATTGCTTCAGAATAAATCTTTTCAATATATTTTCTCGGTGCTTTACCTTTTCTGAAGCCCGGAATATTGATTTTCTTAACATTTTTTATGTAAGATTTCTGCATTGCATTTTCAAATTTTTCTGCATCAACGGTCATTTCAAATTCAACCGTATAACCTTCTTTTTTTATAAGTTTAGCACTCATAATATAAATTCCTCCGTTTGTGTATAAATTATTTATCATATTTAATTATTATAAATTATAAAACCAAATATTTCAAGTTTTTTCTATAAGAATAGGTGAAAACCCCAAATAATCACAAGAAGTGAGTTTAAATTCTGTCCCGTTTATAACTTCATTTACGGCTCTTTTATGTCCGTTTGCGTGTAAATGCCCATATACACAAGTCTTAACTTCGTACTTTTCAAACAGTTCCATAAACCCCGGTATAACTTCACCGCCTGCCGTAAACGGCGGATAATGAAGCATTGCGATTATTTGTTTTCCCTTCTTTTTCCCCTCAGAAAGCGAAAGGTCTAACCTTATCAATTCTCTTTCACGGTATTTTTCTTCAACCGTATAGTCAAAACCTTTTGCCCCGCAAACTGCAAAACCCTCATATTCATAGCAATTATTATGAAGAAAATTAATGGTTTTAAAATTGTTTTCTATTGTAAATTCATTAAGTTTTTTTACTGTTTCCCACCAATAATCGTGGTTGCCCTTTGAAATAATCTTGATACCGTTTAATGAATCAATATAGCCAAAATCAGTCCGTGCATCTTTAACATAAGTTGCCCACGATACATCGCCTGCGATCAATACAAGGTCAGATTTTTTAACCAGGCAATTCCAGTTGTACTTCATTTTCTCCTCGTATTCTTGCCACAAATTTCCAAACTTATTCATTGGCTTTTTACATTCAAAAGACAAATGCAAATCAGATATTGCATAAATTGCCATTTGATCAACCCTTTACAGTCTGAGAAAATCACTTACTATTTGCTTCAATTCATCTTTTTCGCAAGTAACATCAAACAGAACCGATTTGTTTTTAAGTTCCTTAAGCGAGGCAGGAATTTCCTCACCCGATATTTTTGAAAGTTCGTCAAGTATGTCAAATTCATCCATATCGGCACCGTATTTGTTATCGCCTTTTATTGCCTGCATAACACTCTTTGAGAACTTGAACGGACTTGCAGTCGAAGCAATAACCGTTTTGGTTTCATCGCCTGTGCTTTCTGTATACTTTTCATACACATTATAAGCAACTGCCGAATGTGTATCCAAAACATAATCTTTTTCTTCAAAAACTTTCTTTATTGTATTTTTGGTTTCCTCATCTGTTGCAAAACCGCCGTAGAAAAGGCCCTTTATTTTTTCCTTAATCGAGTCTGAAACTTCATATTTTCCTTCCTCTTTCAAAAGTTTCATATATTCGTTTATTTCGTCGGTATTATTACCGCTTAAATCGTACAGAAATCTTTCAAGGTTGCTTGAAATCAGGATATCCATTGATGGGGACACAGTAAGATGAAATTTTCTGTTTCTGTCATAAATGCCTGTGTTTATGAAATCCGTAAGTACATTGTTTTCGTTCGATGCACAGATAAATTTATTGACCGGAAGTCCCATCTTATAAGCATAATATGCCGCAAGAATGTTTCCGAAATTACCGGTCGGAACAACTATATTTATCTTGTCGCCCAATTTTATTTCTCCAGCCTGCAAAAGTTCTGCATAAGAAGAAATATAATACACAATCTGCGGTGCAAGTCTTCCCCAGTTAATTGAATTTGCGGAAGAAAACTTAAAATTATGGTTGTCTGCATATTCTTCAAATTTCTTATCGGTGAATATCATCTTAACGCCTGTTTGGGCATCGTCGAAATTACCGTTTACAGCAGTAACATTAACATTGTTACCTCTTTGGGTTACCATTTGAAGTTTCTGAATCTTGCTTACGCCCTCATTCGGATAAAAAACATTTATTCTTGTGCCGTCGACATCTGCAAATCCTTCAAGTGCTGCCTTTCCTGTATCGCCTGAGGTTGCAACCAAAATAACGATTTCTTTATTAACACCGCTCTTTTTAAGCGATGTAACCAAAAAATAAGGCAAAATCTGAAGTGCCATATCTTTAAATGCACAAGTGGGTCCGTGCCACAGTTCAAGGATATAAGCCTTTTGACTCAATTTATACAAAGGTGCAATATCATCGCTTCCAAACTTTTCCTTGGTATAAGCACTGTCAGTACAAAAAGTGAGTTCTTCAGCCGAAAAATCATCTAAAAACCTGCTTAAAACAAATTTAGCCCTGTCTGTATATTTCATATCCTTAAGACTTTCGATATCATTCAATGAAATTTTCGGTATGTTTTCCGGAACAAAAAGACCGCCTTCGGGTGACAATCCTTTAATGATTGCCTCACCGGCAGTATATGATATTTTTGAATCTCTTGTGCTGTGATATTTCATACTCATAACATATCTCCTTTACACCGCATATTAAAGCCCATCAAACAAATCCTAAAATATGTTTTCAATATAATATACAACAATTCCGGACAAATTGCAAGGCTTTTTTTAAAATTGATGTATAAATCACTATTGCAAAATATTTCCTGTTGTGATATAATACCGTTGTAAACCTTTACAAAGAAAGGAGAAACAACAATAAATATTTTTGATGTTGCAAATGAAGCCGGCGTTTCGGTTGCTACGGTATCAAGAGTTTTAAATAATGAAAATATAGTTTCGGATAAAACAAAAATAAAAGTTCTCGACGCAATTAAAAAACTAAATTACTACCCAAACCTTACCGGCAGAAATTTAAGAAAAAGTGAAACAAAACTTATTCTTGTCATAATGAATTCGATAATAAATTCATTTTTTGCTAAAATAATTAAAAGTATGGAGGACCGGGCAGACGAATTCGAATACAATATTTTGGTATGCACGACCGATAATCGCAGGGAAAAGATATTAAAATATCTTGAACTTGTTAAAACAAAAGCGGCAGACGGAGCCGTTCTGTTGGGAATAGAAACTGATGAGGAAGTTATCGGAAAGATAAACGAAATGTCAAATTATGTTTCAATGGTTCAATGTTCCGAATATCATGAAAAACTTAATATTCCGGTTGTTGTCATAGACAACTTCAACGCTATGAAATCTGCAACGGAATATATGATAAATAAGGGCAGAAAAAATATTCTTCATATAAGCTGCGACAATGATACTGCCTCTACAAAAGAAAGATTTAAAGGTTACTGCAGTGCACTGGCGGAGAACAATATAAAATACCGTCCCGAACTTGTAATAAGGAGCAATTACGGCTACCGTTCAACATTAAAACTTATGGCTGATTTTCTGAAAAAGGGTATACATATTGATGCAATTGTTTCAAATAACGACCGTATGGCGGCGGCGGCTGTTAATATATTAATGCAGAACGGTTACAAAATTCCCGAGGACATTATGGTTATGGGTTTTGACAATTCAACAACCTGTTATATGATGAATCCGACGCTTTCATCAATTGCCCAGCCTCAGGCAGAACTCGGAAGACTTGCTTTTGATAAGGTTTACAGTATGATTAAAAATGAGCCGTTTGAGGAAAAAACCGTACTGGGTTATGAAATTAAACATAAACAAACCACGAATTACGGAAAATAAACATAATTTAGTTTTAAAAATTTATATAAAAAAGTGAGGTAATTGTTATGAAATTAGGTGTTATGAATCCTGCTTTGGCTTCAATGCCGTTTGAAGACGCAATGAAGTATCTCCATTCTTTAGGTGTAGACTGTGTCGAACTCGGTGCCGGCGGTTACCCGGGCGATGCTCACATCAAGCCGAAAGAATTAATCGGTCATCCCGAAAATGTTGAAAAAGTTAAAAAGATATTAAAAGATAACGAACTTGAGATATCCGCTATAAGTTGTCACGGCAACCCTGTTCATCCTAACAAGGAAATTGCCGAGGACTATCATAATCAGTTCAAAAATGCTATTCTTGCGGCAGAACTTTTGGGAGTCGATACAATAGTCGGTTTTTCAGGCTGTCCCGGTGACTGCGAAGAATCTAAAAATCCCAACTGGGTTACCTGTGCATGGCCCACGGAATACGGTGATATTTTAAAATGGCAGTGGGAAGAAAAACTTATTCCATACTGGAAAGATATGGCTGAATTTGCAAAACAGCACGGTATTAAGAAAATTGCATTTGAGATGCACCCCGGTTTTTGCGTATATAATCCCGAAACACTTCTTAAACTCCGTGCAGCAGTTGGTGATATAATCGGTGCAAACTTTGACCCGAGCCATCTTATCTGGCAGGGAATTGATATAGTTGCTGCAATAAAAGCATTAAAGGGTGCAATTTATCACTTCCACGCAAAAGATACCAAAATCGACGCTATAAACTGTGCCGTAAACGGTGTTCTTGACACGAAGAGTCTTTCAAATATTGCAGACCGCTCTTGGGCATTCAGAACAATAGGCTACGGTCACGGAAAAGATTTTTGGAACGATGTCATTTCAACACTTAAACTTACAGGTTATGACGGAGCAATCTCAATTGAGCATGAAGACGGTTTAATGTCGCCTACAGAAGGTCTTGAAAAGGCAATTAAATTCTTAAAAGAAGTTTTGATTTATGAGACACCCGGAGAAATGTACTGGGCATAAATGTTAACTTTAATGAGGTGTGAAAAATCACACCTCATTTTTGTATAACGAAATCCCCCAATTATACGGGGGATCTGGCTGCCGAAAAAGTCGGTCTGCCGCAAGTAAAAAAATATCAATACAATGTTCTGTATATAACCTAAGCGTATTAATTTTCGGATAACTGCTGTCCAAAATAAACCACATAAAAAAACCTTGAAACCACCGAGGGTTCAAGGTTTTTCTGCTTGCTTTTGCCTTCCATTTTCGAAGTCTGGCAGTGTGCCGATAGGGTTTATCGGCACACTGCCCCCCCGTAGAACGGGGGATATTTATTAGGCACTCTTAACCTGTTTATAATAAAATCTTCTTAAACTCTTCTTAAATCCTTACACTTTAACATATAGCAGAATATTATAAACGAGTCAGCCCTGGTAAGTTTACCGCCGGGGTTGAAATTGCCGTTTTCGTCTCCTTTGAATATGCCATAACCGCTTGTAATATTTATATATCCGAGGTTTGAGGTTGTATCATTGTATATAGGTTTATATATATCCATTTCAGCAACCTTTTTGATTCCGAATCTTCTTCCGACATATACTGCCGCCTGCTCTCTTGTAATAGATGCAGTTTTATCTATTTCATTTTCCGAAAGAATTTCCGAAAACTTTGCATATTCATACGCGTCTTTTTCAGCACTTTCGGAATTTAATATATGTGCCTCATCATCCGAATAACCCTGAGCAAAATACATAAGTTGGATAAATTCGCCTTGAGTTATCTCTTTTTCGGGTTTAAATTCCTTTTCGTTGAAATATATATTAAGGCTTGACGCAATGTTTACATACTCTTCGGCATAATGTCCTTCTATATCCGTGTATGAAATCGAACTTGGTGCAGTTTCCGTATAATTTTCGAGTGTTCCGGTTTTTGCATCTACAGATACATAGTTGTTTGAAAAATCATAAACAAGTTTTGCTTCTCCTCCGGATACAACATAATAAAGATCAAACGGAATTTTTTCAAACACTGCATTTAATGCCTCATCTTTTGAAACAACATCACTTGCATCCGGAAGTTCTTTATAAGTACGGTTTACATTAAATGAGCATATCTTTCCTGTTTCTTTATCAACAGTAATATTTGCATTGTCATATTCAAAAGAAATACCGTTTACCACTCTGTTGAATATGAAGTTGTATTTGTTGTCATGTTCTTCATTTAAAACAAATTCATTTGAATAATCCGAAAGTTCTCTTAATGCTGAAACAGCAAGTTCTTTTGCATTTTCCGAAACTTCCGTATCGTCGTACGGTGCGTAAAATGATATTACATTTCCGTTTTGTGCGTCAACGGTTGCATACATAAATTCGTTGTTATCGCATTCAATTGAGAAAGAATAATAATATCTGTTTTCAGATGTCTTATAGGCCCTTTTTGATGAAAGAACAGGGTCTTCACCAATTTTAAAGTACTTGTTATTTATGAGTTTGTTATAAAGTTCTTCGGACGGATAATTGTTGTTTATTTCCTCAATTTCTTTCTGTTCTGCCGGTGAAATCGAAACTCCGCCTCCGGAACCGGCATTCATCATATCCGCCGATTTTGCACTTTCATTTCTGTAGAGCACAACATCCGGAATATCTCTTTTAATTATCGACAAGTCCTTAGCACTTATAAATAAACCATCATTCAAATATTTATATTTTAATACTACATTATCTTCTCTTTCGGAATAAAGGAGTTTAAGAAAATTATTCTGCTTAAATGCTTCTTTTGCCTGAGCCGGAGTTTTAATACCGTCTATTGATTCAAACGAAGGTATTTCGGTATATTCAAGGTTGAATGATTTTATATTGGTTACATCGGCATTTGTTTCAAAATATCCTCTGTCATACTTTACGGCAACACCGTTTACATATCTTTTAACTTTGAATGAATAACTTTCTCCGTAATCATGACATTGAATACTTTCTATTTTAAATTCTTCATTTTTTAAATCGGGATTAAGTCTGTTTAAAAGAACTTGTGCTTTCTGTGTAATTTGTTCTTTTGAAAGAATTCCCGAAACATCTTCCGTGCCCTCATCTTTTGAATTGTAATAAAAATATGATGTGATTATCCCTTCTTTGTTGCAGGAAACCGAAAGACTCTTATAAGGCTCATCTGTTGACCAATTAAATTCATAAGTAGTCTCGCCGTCGGAAACCATACTATCCGATGAAAAAGTTTCAAATTCTTCTGTATCCATTATCCTCGGTTTTATTGCTTTGAGTGTGTCTGTCATATCATCTGCTTCTTTTGCAAACACGGGAAAACATCCCAAAACCAACAATAATGTAAGCATAATACTGATAATTTTTTTCATAATCAATCATCCTTTCATTATTAAAACAATTGAGCCTTATGTTTTGTTGTAATTATTTTACCATAAAAGTATAAATTTTACAACTTAAATACATAATAATTTTGAGGTGATTAATTATGAAAATTAAAGATGTAAGTGCAATTGAAGTTTTTGATTCAAGAGGAAATCCGACAGTCGAAGCAACAGTTGTTCTTTCAGACGGAACAAATGGAGAAGCAAAAGTGCCGTCAGGAGCGTCAACCGGCGAGTTTGAGGCATGCGAACTCCGTGACGGCGGTGAAAGGCTTTTCGGCAAGGGTGTTTTAAAAGCAGTAGGAAATGTAAACACCGTAATAAAAAATATACTTGTAGGGGAAGACGCCTTTAATCAGCAAAACATTGACAGTTTAATGATTTCGGAAGACGGAACAAAAAACAAGTCCAAACTCGGTGCAAACGCAACACTGGCAGTTTCTCTTGCCAATGCAAAAGCAGTTGCAAACTATTTTAATATACCTTTATACAGATATCTGGGCGGAGTGTTCGGAAACCGTCTTCCCGTCCCTATGATGAATATTTTAAACGGCGGTGCACACGCTAACAACAATGTTGATATACAGGAATTTATGCTTTTCCCCATAGGATTTGACAGTTTCAAAGAAAGAATGGAAGGCTGCGTTACCGTTTACCATAACCTGAAAAAAATCATAAAAGGTTCTACAGCAGTAGGTGACGAAGGCGGTTTCGCACCAAATCTTAACCGCGATGAAGAAGCACTTGACCTTATAATAGAAGCCGTAGAAAAATCAGGTTATAAAATGAGAGAAAATTTCACTTTGGCAATTGATGCAGCTGCAAGCGAATGGTATGACGGTGAAAAATACACACTGCCAAAGTCGCAAAAAACTCTTTCGACAAGAGAACTTATATCTTACTGGGAAAATCTCAGCAAAAACTATCCGATTTACTCAATAGAAGACCCATTATCAGAAAACGACTGGAACGGATTTAGAGATATTACTGAAAAATTAGGCGATAAAATCCAAATAGTAGGTGATGATTTGTTTGTTACAAACACCGAAAGGCTAAGAAAAGGAATTTTCGAAAACTGCGGCAACGCAATTCTGATAAAACCAAATCAAATAGGAACACTTACCGAAACGCTGAATGCGATTTCTTTGGCAAAGAGAGCAAACTTCGGAACAATAATTTCACACCGAAGCGGCGAAACAGGTGATTCTACAATTGCAGACATCGCTGTTGCAACAAATTCGGGACAAATCAAAACAGGTGCTCCCGCAAGATCGGACAGGGTTGAGAAGTATAACAGGCTTTTAGAGATTGAACAGGAAATTTATTGATTGACTAACCGCCCCAATTCTGTTACAATTTATATGGGTGATGAATTTGATAATTGATAAATCAAAAACAGTTTCTTTTTCGGGTCACAGAACCGAAAAACTTAAATGCGATATAAAAATTCTTGAAAGAAAACTTGTTCTTATCATAAATGAACTTATACAGAAAGGTTATGACACATTTATTACCGGAGGCTGTTACGGCTTTGACCTTATTGTTTTTTGCATATTAAACCGTGCCAAAACAAAATATCCTCATATTAAAAGTATTATTGCATCGCCTTTTATAGGACAGGAAAAGTTTTGGGAAGAAAAAAACAAAGATTTATATAAATTTGCCCTGGAACATTCTGATTATGTTCACTATATCTCCCGGACTTATAAAAAGGGCGTGTATCATACAAGAAACAGATATATGGTTGATAATTCCTCTATTCTTGTTTGCTATTCAAACGGCACCGGCGGTTCGGAATATACTTTAAATTATGCAAAAAAATCCGGAATTGGGACTATTAATTTATATAACAAAATTTAGCATAATAAAACAAGAAGGTGTAAAAAATATTTTTTACACCTTCTTTTATTTAAAGTTTATGCTCCACAGAAAAGTTTTTAAGTTGTTCGACATCTTCAATGGAGGGGATTTTTACATTGGTTCCGTCATTAGCCTTTCTTAATCCGTTTAATGTGGGCATAGTCTTATAAAGAGGAATTTTGTTTTTGTAATTAGACATATAACTCACCTCATTAATATTATATGCCTTATCTTTATTTTCTCTACAGGAATTTTTTTGAAATTTAAAAACGGTGCAGAAAATCTACACCGTTCAGGTTTTTAATATAAAATCAAACCGCAATTAAATCAAACTTATTTAAGTTCAACCTTTGCTCCAACTTCTTCAAGTTTAGCCTTGATTTCTTCAGCTTCGTCTTTACCTGCTGCTTCTTTAATTGTTTTAGGAGCACCGTCAACCATGTCTTTTGCTTCTTTAAGTCCAAGACCTGTGATTTCTCTAACAACTTTGATAACTTTGATTTTTTCAGCACCTGCTTCAGCAAGAACAACATCAAATTCTGATTTTTCTTCTGCTGCTGCACCGCCTGCAACTGCTGCACCTGCAACTGCTACGGGAGCTGCTGCTGATACTCCGAATTCTTCTTCAATTGCTTTTACAAGTTCTGATAATTCAAGAACTGAAAGAGCTTTAACTTCTTCAATAATCGCTGTAATTTTTTCGCTCATTTTATTTTCCTCCATAATTAAAATATAATTTTCAAACTTAAAATTTTTAACATAACAGAATTATGCTTCTGCTGCTTCCTTCTGCTCCTTAACTGCATTAATTGCACGGGCAAGATTTGCGATATTTGCATTCAAGCCACAAGCAAGCATAGTAAGAAGTGTTTCTTTTGAAGGTACTTTTGAAAGTGCTATTATTTCGCTCAAATCAACAACTTTTCCTTCAACAAATCCGGCTTTGATTTCAATACCGGGCTGTTCGGGATTTGCACTGATAAATTCTGCTAAAACTTTTGCCGGTGCTACAACATCTGTAGGATGTGTTGCAACTGCAGTTGTTCCGTTAAAAATGTCTGAAAGTGATTCAAAACCGATTTCGTTGGCTGCAAATCTTGCAAGTGTGTTTTTGATAACTGTGTACTCAACGCCGGCTTCACGGAGTTTTGCTCTGAGTTCTGTGTCTTTTGCAACACTCAAGCCTGAATATGTTACGAAAACACCTGTTGCAGATTCTTTAAATCTTTCAGCAAGATTTTTAACGATTTCTTTCTTCTGTTCAAGAACCTGTGCGTTTGGCATATTTTTCACCTCTTTTAAATTAATTCTGTCAAACCTTTACAAAAAGTAAAGGTTTTCGCAGAACACGAAAACCTCTGATAGTTAATATTTATAACTTAAAAGATTCCTCGGCAGGAATATTATGCTTAATAAAAGCCCCTGCTGTCTGCGGATAAATATTTAATTTTTCAACGGAATGGATTATATCACAAATCATTCCGATTGTCAACAAAAATTATTCTCCGAGTTTACCGGGGTTGATTTTAACAGCCGGACCCATTGTTGAAGCCAATGTTACACTTCTTAAATACTGACCTTTTGCAGCAGAAGGTTTCGACCTAACAATAGCACCCAAAAGTGTGTTAAAGTTTTCAGCAAGTTTTTCTTTGCCGAAAGATACTTTACCGATCGGGCAATGAATAATATTTGTTTTGTCAAGCTTGTACTCTACTTTACCGGATTTGATTTCAGAAACTGCTTTAGCAACATCCATAGTAACAGTACCTGCTTTCGGGCTTGGCATTAATCCTTTAGGACCTAAAACCTTACCCAATCTGCCTACAACACCCATCATATCGGGAGTTGCAACTACAACATCAAAATCGAACCAGTTTTCACCCTGAATTTTGGCAACCAATTCATCTGAACCTACAAAATCAGCACCTGCATTCTGTGCTTCGTCTATCTTTTCGCCTTTAGCAAAAACCAAAACTCTTGCAGTCTTACCTGTTCCGTTAGGAAGTATAACTGCACCTCTAACCTGCTGATCTGCATGTCTTGAGTCAACACCCAATCTTACATGACATTCAACTGTTTCATCAAATTTTGCTTTTGAAGCCTTAACAACAAGGTCAAGACCCTCAACAGCGTCATATGATTTAGTTCTGTCGATGAGTTTTGCACTCTCTAAATATTTCTTACCTCTTTTCACAATAAATCCTCCTTAAGTGGTTTAAGCGGAAAGTTTTTCCTCCCACTTGACCTAAAATACAGGTCAAAAAAATTATTCTTCTACTGTGATACCCATACTGCGAGCAGTTCCGGCTATCATACTCATAGCAGCCTCAACAGATGCTGCGTTAAGGTCAGGCATTTTCTGTTCCGCAATCTGTTTCAAAGCGTCTTTTGAAATAGATGCAACTTTTGTCTTGTTAGGAACACCTGAACCGCTTTCGATTTTACAAGCCTTTTTAAGAAGAACTGCAGCAGGCGGCGTCTTAGTAATAAAAGTAAATGATCTGTCTGCATATACTGTTATTACAACAGGAATAATAAGACCCATATCCTTTGCTGTCTTTTCGTTGCATTCTTTTGTGAACTGAACGATATTAACACCGTGCTGACCGAGTGCAGGACCTACCGGTGGAGCCGGTGTTGCTTTGCCTGCAGGAATTTGCAACTTAATGTAACCTACAACTTTCTGTGCCATTTAAAGCACCTCCTTCATATAAATGTGGTATTGACCCTAATTTCATAAATCCAAAAAGGTCTTACTTAAGGGTCTTAGCGAGTGAGTTACTCTCCCACTAATCTATATATACGCAAAAAGCACATATATCAATAATCTAAAGGTTCAACCTGATTAAACTCAAGTTCAACCGGAGTTTCTCTTCCAAACATTGATACAGAAACTCTGACTTTTTCTCTTTCAAGGTTAATTTCTTCAACAATTCCGACAAAATCTTTAAATGCCTCGCTTGTGATTTTAACATTATCACCGACTTTATAGTAGATATTAAATGTTTTTTCCTCAAAGCCGAGCCTTTCGATTTCCTCTTCCGTCAAAGGAACGGGCTTAGACCCCGGACCTACAAATCCGGTTACGCCCCTTGTATTACGGACAATATACCAACTAAAATCGTTCATAATCATTTTGACAATAATATAACCGGGGAGAAGTTTTTTCATAACACTCTTTTTCTGACCGTCTTTTGTTGCCTCTATAACTTCTTCCATAGGAACCTTAATGTCAAAAAACATATGTTGAAGATTATTATTTTCTATAGTCTTTTCAAGATTAACCTTAACCTTGTTCTCATAACCCGAATAGGTGTGAACAACATACCAGTTTGCTTCCTGAGCCATATTTAATCCTCCTTTTTAATATGAATTCAAAAGGAAGATATCAGAGCAATCCGACTACCAGATTAAATACCCAGCTGAATAACATATCAAGTAAAAAAACTATAACGCCGATTATAATACAGTATGCAATAACTACACCGGTATTTTTAATAACGCTTTCCTTTGAAGGCCAAACAATTTTCTTAAATTCGCCCTTTACGCTTTTAAAATAATCAGCAATCTTTTTAATAAATGACGGCTTTGCGGAATTTTCGCCCATTGCCATATCAGTTACCCCCTAACTTTTACAATTTAGCAAAAGAAAATTACTATTTTGTTTCTTTATGAAGAGTATGTTTGCCGCAGAATCTGCAGTATTTGTTCATTTCGATTCTGTCAGGTGTATTTTTTTTGTTTTTCATTGTGTCATAATTTCTCTGCTTACATTCTGTGCAAGCCAATGTAATTTTTGTACGCATCGTGTTACCTCCGTATTTTAACAGTGTAAATCAAAGTGTTTAACAGTGCTTTAACTACACTGCATTTCTGTTTTTTTACACAATAATAATAAACCTGTTTTTAAACTTCGACAGGATTAGTTAATAATATATCACATTCTTTGCCTGTTGTCAAGTAATTTAAACCCATTTTTAAGAAACTTTTCCGCAGACGGAATCCGTCTGCGGAAAGGTTGTTTTATTTGTTAATTAAATTCCTTTTCAAGCATATAGTTAAGATTTGACGGGTCGAGCATTGAGGCTGCCGCAAAATCTTTCTCAGCACCTTTTAAGTCTCCCATATAGCGTTTTGTAAACCCTACAAGATATCTGTAGTATGCTTCTCTTGCTTCTTCGGGTTTGTCAATATATGAAATAAAGAACGGTGTTGTTCCGAAATATCCCGGATCTTCCGATTTAACTGCAAGAGTCCAGTCTCTGAAGTAGTTGTTTATAAGGAACCTTCCCTCAAGTTCTTCTCCGAGTCTTACATAAGAAAGTGCCTGATAATAAGGAAGTTCTCTTAAGTGCATTTCCGAGAAATAATCAATCTTAAGACAAAGGATATGTTTGTAAATTTCAACTGCTTCCTTTTCCCTACCGAGTTTATCAAGGCATTTTGCCTGATAGAACTGCTGGGGAACAAGTCTGCATTCATTCCAAAGGCCCGCTCCCAAACTGTCCGGAAGTACCTGAGCATCTTCAAAGTGCTTAAGTGCTTCTTCAAACTTACCTTCTTTATAAAGTTTTCTTCCCATAAGGTGATGTGCAAACATATACTGTTCTGCATTTGCGTGTTCTCCGCCCTCACACGGAACAAATGTATGGCTTAAGAGAAGTTCAAGTGCCTTTTCGGGCTGATTGTTTTGATTGTATGCCCTTGCCCACTCAAGATAAATATCATCTCTCATTTTGTCTGATGTGTTTTTCTTTAAGAACTCGATTCTTTCTTCGGGGTCAACTCCGAGTTTACCCATTACATAAACTGTTTCAAATACAAGCTGCTGATCCATAGGATGAAGTTCAAGTGCCTTTTTAAGAAGTGCGAGGACTTCGTCTTTTCTGTCTAAGTGGCTGAAATACAAAGCCGCAAGATTTCTGTAAGGAATATAGAAAGACGGATCTGCATCAATAGATTTCTTAAATGCCTCTTCAGCAAGTTTATACTGATTCTTGTCATATTCAAGGCATCCGTAATAGTACCACGCTTTTGCATCTTTCTCATTTTCAGCAATTGCTTTGAGAAGAACTTTCTTTTCTTCGAGTCTGAAAGCAAACGAACTCTTAAGTTCGGTCTTCTGTGCCTTCTCAAAATCGCCAAGCACGTAATATACCATAGGCGATACATAATCTGCATTATCAGCAAGTCCTTTAAGAAGTTCTTTTGCTATATCGCAAAGTCCGGCATCGCATAAATTGAATGCGAGATCAAGGCAGGTCTGCGAGGGATCTGAATTAAGTCCTGCGTAAAATTCTTTTTCAGTCATCTTTCCGAGTCTTGCAAACATAAATCTTGCAAGATGATTGAGAGGATCGCTTTTAAGAATTTTTTCAATTTTCTCGGCAGCCTCGTCTTTTTTGCCGAGTTTGCAGGAAGCAATTGCATTATATACCAAAGCAACAGGATTCTGTGCATTATACATAATTGCATTGTTGCTGTGTTCTTCCATTTTGTCAAAATCGCCTCTTTTTGAGTCGATAGCGGCAATCTGGGTCATAGCAGCAGCGTAATAATCCATATTCCAACTTGCTTTCCAGAAGTTGTCATAAGCCTTGTCGGTATCACCCATTTTATTAAGAATAAGACCGATTTTGAAATATGCCTCACCGGTAGGTGTTCTTTTGTTATAATGTGTAAGAGCGTCAAGACCCCTGTTTGCATAACAAAGTGCAGTTTCATATTCCGCTCTTCTGTAGTAAAAGTCTGCAAGTGCCAGAAGTGACGGATAATGTTCGGGATCTCTTTTAATTGCTTCAAGCCAATATGAATCCGGAAGAATTGCAGGATCTCTGTACTGGAACACATGAACGCCTTCCATATAAAGTTCCTGTGCGGTCTGAACTTTTTTGAAGTTAGGCATATCTTCCGTTGTTTTAGGAATATTGTAAACTTCCTTAACTTCGATTTCATAAGCCATAAGTTCTTTTCCGTCACTGTCAGTAACGGAAACTTTGTTTCCTGTTTTAAAGTAATTTCCGTTTAATACGAATTGTTTTCCGGGCATAAGATTTGCTTTTTCGGAAACAACCGTATTACCTTCTTTATCCGTAACAGTGACAGTAACATCACCTATTTCTGTTGTAGGCTGGATTGCAAGTTTTTCTTCATTCCAACTTAAAGCACCGTTTAAGTTTGCAAACACGGGGATACCCAACGCACCGATAGGATACCAGAACTGCGAGAAGTTTTTTGTTTCATAAGGTTCAATCCACGCAAAATCAGGCTGATTGTCGGAAAATGAACCTGCCATAAGTTCTGCATAAGCACCGTCTGTATCTGTAAGTGCTTTTTCCCAGGACCGAGAAAGTTGATTATATGCCCATGTAAACATTTTTTTACCCGGAGCAGTGTGATGATTTGCAACATGAACGACACCGCAGTTTTTGCCGTGGTCATATCCGCCGAAGAAATCATATTTTGAATCGGCACTGAAGTACGATGTAGGCTGAATTGTGTTTTTGTGCATTGAGATATCCGTAGGTCCGTCGTATCTTATACCGTTAAACACGCCTGTTGCGTTTGATGCAACCGGGAATGTTGTAACTGAGCGTTTATAATGGAATCTTACATATGAAACATCCTGAGGATAGAAAATCTGATACTGTTTGTTAACCGGAACGGCTGCATTTTCCCACCAAAGGAATGTGCTTGTAACAGGCGTTCTGTTGCAAAGTTTCATTCTTGTTTCGAATATTGCGGAATCGGGTTTTAAGCAAACACCTACCATACCCTTCATTCTTTCAATCGGATCGTGTTCCGAAAGCCACACTATAGCACCGCCGTCAGCCTCATTTTCAATATAATAGTCAACCGGCATAAATGTTGATGCTCTGTGGTGGAAAGGCCAGTTAAATTCAACACCGCCCGAAACCCACGAACCCAAACAGCCTATAAGTGCAGGTTTAATAACATGCTGCTTGTAGAAAAAGTCATATCCCGTTGTTTTATCGTAAGCAGAATAAATTCTGCCGCCGATTTCGGGAAGAATTTCAATTTTGATATATTTATTTTCCAAAGTAATACATTCGTATTCTTTTTCTTCTCTGTGCTCTCTGTCAACCTCTAAAACCACATGATTGGGATAAGGTCTTCCGCTTGTTCTCTGATGAACTCTGTTTTCAGAAAACATAGGCATTTCTTCTGCCGCAGGTTCTCTGTATGTCGGAATTGCTATTTTTCCTACATTAACCAAAACATTTTCCATTTCGTTTCCCTCTCTTTTTATAATTTATTCTACTATTATGATATCAACCTGCATAGTTTTTTTCAATACAAAAATTCGGGTAAATTTTACATATTTTTTTACCGCCCTCGTTGACATACAGAATTTTCTACTATATAATTATGTACGGTGATTTTATGATAATTTATGTTATTACCGAACCGAATTACAAAAACTCAATATGGTGCAGACAAACTGTTTCGGGAATAAAGCACTGTGCAAAGCAAAAAAGATATGAAATCGTTATAACCGACCCTGAAAGCGTCACAAAAAGCATGACCAAAACAGTAATACTGATCGGAACATCAACTTCCTGGATGGAAAAAACGCACGAAAAACTCAATTTGTTGGGAATTCATACCATTATAATAAGTTACAGACCCGAAAACGGTCTTGACAACACAAGTCTTGTCCTGATTGACCATATATCGGCAGCAAGACTTTGTATGGATTATCTTTGTGCCTGCAAAAGGGAAAATATTGCCCTTTACGGAATTAATCCAAACTCCTCGGCCGATAAGGTAAAAGAAAAATGTTTTCTCGAAAGATTTACCGATAAAGATGTCTACTATAATAACGGAAATCTGAAAGAATGCTTTTCGGAATTCGCACAAAATATCAAAAAATACAATTCAGTTATATGTTCAAACGATATTGCGGCAGTTTCGCTTATTAAAAATCTTGATTCAGAAAGCATAAAAGTCCCGGAGGATATGTTTGTTATAAGTTTCGGAAACACTCTTATAGGCAAATGTTTTAACCCGGGAATAACTTCAGTTTCCTTAAACCATTCGGAACTGGGTATTCAGGCGGTAAGAATTTCGTCGTATATAACAAGAAGCAGCGTGCCCTTAAGTGTAACAATAAAAATTCCGTCGGAACTTAAAGTAAACAAAACTACCGATTTTTCTCTTCCTTCCTTTTCTCCGCCGAGAAAAACCTATGCCGGAAGAGATATAGATTTTTATGAAGACAAAACTGTTAATGAGATTATTAACATAGAAAATCTTCTTAACGACTGTGAAGAAATTGATTTTTGCATACTTAAATTCATTATAGAGGAAAAAACATATGAGGAAATTGCCTCACTGCTTTTTTCATCCGAAAACACTGTAAAATACAGGGCAAAAAGAATGATGAAACTTTTAAAAATCGACTCAAAACCCGAATTTGCAAAACTCATTTCACAGTATGTCGACAAAAACCAACTTGATTTTTAAAATTTATATTGACATATCGGAGAAGGTGTGATATACTTTCCTTAGTTAAAAGATATCTTTAATTTGATGCAGAGACATCAACAAGATTGAACACAGTGAATTTTGATTTGCAATCTTGCTTTAACTCTGCGTAAAGCAAGATTTTTTGTGTCTAAAGAAGATAACTTTTAAAAATTTTATTTTATCGGAGGAAGTTTTTATGAAACTTATTTACGACATTAACGACAAACCAAAGTTCGGACAACTCTTAGTATTCGCATTCCAGCAGTTACTTGCAATTCTTGCGGCTACAATCGCTGTTCCGTCTATCATTCAAAACGGTATGTCACAGTCTGCAGCACTTTTCGGTGCAGGCGTAGGAACAATTATCTATCTTTTGTTCACAAAATTCAGAAGCCCTGTATTCTTGGGTTCATCATTCGCTTTCTTAGGTTCAATGTTTGCAGCATTTGCAGGTGCCGTTTCTGTTGAAGCAGGCCATGCAGGTCTTATAATCGGTGCAATATTTGCAGGTCTTGTTTATGTTGTTCTTGCAATACTTGTTAAATGTCTCGGTGTTAAATGGATTAACAAACTTATGCCTCCTGTTGTAATCGGACCTACAGTTGCAATAATCGGTCTTTCGCTTTCAGGAAATGCTATCGGAGATATGCTCAAATTTGCAGAATTCGACGCAGCAAACTCAGTTTATGCTATGACAGCAAAAGGCTGGATCGGATTTATCTGTGCATTGGTAACACTTTTCGTTGTAGTTCTTTGCTCGGTATACGGCAAAAAAATGACAAAACTTATTCCTTTCATCTTAGGTATACTTGCAGGTTATGCAGTTGCGGCAGCATTTACCGGAATCGGTTTTATGACAGGAAACGATACATTTAAAATCATTGATTTTTCACTCTTTAACAATATGCAGTGGTATCCTGATTTCACATTCTTAAAGGCATCTAAGGGATTTGCGGCAGTTGATGCAAAATACATCGCTACGGTTGCAGTTGCTTACATTCCTGTTGCATTCGTAGTATTTGCGGAACACATTGCAGATCACAAAAATCTTTCATCTGTTATCGGAAGAGACCTTTTAGAAGAACCCGGACTTCACAGAACACTTTTGGGTGACGGCGTAGGTTCAATGTTGGGTGCATTTTTCGGCGGCTGTCCCAACACAACATACGGTGAATCTGTAGGATGCGTTGCAATAACAGGAAACGCTTCTGTAATAACAATTCTTGCAACTGCAATAATGGCAATAGTTATCTCATTCTTCGGTCCGTTCGTAACATTCCTTGCAACAATTCCTTCTTGTGTAATGGGCGGTGTGTGCGTAACACTTTACGGATTTATCGCAGTAAGCGGTCTTAAAATGGTGCAGGGAGTTGACCTCGGCGACAACAAAAACCTCTTTGTAGTATCTGTTATCTTAATTGCAGGTATCGGCGGAATGACACTTAAAATCGGTCAGGTTACACTTACTGAAATTGCTTGTGCATTGATACTCGGTATCATCACAAACCTTGTTCTTTCAAAGAAAAGCGAAAACGCATAATAAACAAATAACTACATAAAACTTTAAAGGACAGGCGGCTTAAAATAAAGTTGTCTGTCCTTTCAAATTTTCAGGCAGGTGAATAATATGAAACTTAAATCGGAAATTTTAGATGAAGCGGCTTTTAACAGAACGCTTGTAAGAATTGCACATCAGATAATTGAAAAAAATAACGGTATTGAAAATGTATGCCTTATCGGAATAAAGACGAGAGGCGTCCCGATGGCTGAAATTATTGCGGAAAATATAGAAAAAATAGAAAATAAAAGCGTTAAAACGGGCATACTTGATATAACCCTTTACCGTGACGATTTATCTATAGTTAACTTAGACCCTGTTATTAATAAAACGGATATTTCATTTGATGTCACGGGAAAAACGGTAATTCTTATTGATGATGTTTTGTTCACGGGAAGAACAGCAAGGGCTGCAATGGACGCTGTTACAAAACTCGGCAGACCATCTTCCATACAACTCGCTGTACTTGTTGACAGAGGTCACCGCGAACTTCCGATAAGAGCAGATTATGTGGGGAAAAATGTTCCGACATCAAAAAGCGAAATAGTTTGTGTTCACTTTAATAATACAGACGGAAAACAAAATGTTGAACTTTATGAAAAACAATAAAGTTTCAGACTGCAAGAGTATATTTTGCAGTCTTCTATATTTTGCATAAAATTGTTGTCTATTGAAATTATTTGTGCTATAATATTGAAGTTGATTTTTTGAAAGGAGTTTTAATATGGTATTTTCGGGAATTGTATTTTTATATTACTTTCTTCCTGCAGTTTTAATGGCATATTTTTTGACTCCCCGTTCAAAAAGAAATATTGTTTTGTTTGTTTCAAGTCTGATTTTTTACGCCTGGGGAGAACCGAAATATGTTTTCCTTATGCTTATAACTATTACTGTCGGTTATTTAAGCGGACTTTTGATTGAATATTCCGAATCAGGAAAAGAAAGAAAAATTTACCTTGTTTTGTCAATTGTTATAAATCTTTCCTTTCTTGTGTTCTTCAAATACACTGATTTTCTCATAAGTTCGGTAAACACAATAGCAAAAACCAATATACCTCTTTTGAAAATAGCACTTCCTATAGGAATATCGTTTTACACATTTCAAACCTTGTCATATTCTATCGATGTTTACAGAAAAGACACCCCCGCACAGAAAAGTTTCCTTAATTTCGGAACATATGTTTCTATGTTTCCGCAACTGGTTGCAGGTCCTATTGTAAGATACAAAGATATTGCAAGAGAACTTTCTTCAAGAAAAGAAACATTTGAGGGTGCCGCATCGGGAATAACATATATTGTTTCCGGTCTTGCAAAAAAAGTGCTTATAGCAAACAATATCGGAATGCTTTGGACAGATATTTCATCGCTGCCGGTAAACTCACTCAGCGTTTCTGAAAGTTGGCTTGGAATTATTGCTTATACTTTTCAGATATACATTGATTTTTCAGGTTATTCCGACATTGCCATAGGACTTGGCAAAATCTTCGGTTTTAACTTTGTCAAAAACTTTGATTATCCTTACACCAGCAAGACTGTAACGGAATTTTGGAGAAGGTGGCATATATCACTCGGAACATGGTTTAAAGAGTATGTTTATATACCGCTCGGCGGAAACAGATGTTCCCAAAAAAGGCTTGTTTTAAATCTTTTGATTGTGTGGGGACTTACAGGCCTTTGGCACGGAGCATCCTTAAACTTTATAGTGTGGGGACTTTATTACGGAATAATCCTCATTGCCGAAAAAATGTTTTTTGGCAAATATTTGAGAATGCTGCCCGATTATGCAAAAAGACTTTATACCCTGTTTCTTGTTGTTATAGGATGGGTATTTTTCTCTGCACCGGATATAAAAAATGCTTTGTCTTATATTTCGGCAATGTTTGGAGGAAATAAAATTCTATGGTCTGCAAACACTCTTTACAGTTTAAAATCATATTCATTGATATTAATTGTTTCGGCAGTTTGTTCAACGCCGGTTATTAAAAAAACATTTTACAGATTCAAAGATAGGGACAAGTACGGCATAGGATTTATTCTGGTTTCCGTTATACTTATGTTTATTATTACAGCCTATCTTGTTGATTCAACATACAATCCGTTTTTATATTTCAGATTTTAGGAGATTAAGAAAGTGCAGTATAAATTTGATTGTAAAAAAATTATCATAATACTTTTAGTTGTTTTAACGCTTTTTACTGCAGTAAATGTATTAGTTCCGGCGAAAGAATTCTCGGAAAATGAAAACAGAACTCTTTCAAAAATGCCGCACCTTACTTTAACATCCCTTGCGGACGGAAGTTTTATGACAGGTTTTGAAAATTTTGTCACTGATAAATTTATTTTCAGGGACTTTTTCGTGACTTTTAAATCGTACTGTGAAAAATTCACTTTAAAAGATGAAAAGGGCGGAGTTTATTTCGGAAAAGACGGATATTTTATTGCAAAACCGTCTTCTTTTAACAAAGAGCAACTTGATAAAAAAATTGATTCCATTAAAACTCTTTTTTCGCTCAGAAGATACAATATTACGGTGTCTGTAATCCCGACGGCTTTTGAAATTGAAAAGGATAAACTCCCTGCCAATGCGTATAACAAAACGGTACAGAATGAAATTAATTATATCAAGGCCTCACTGCATAATACTAAGATTAATTTTGTTGACACAACCGATATATTAAAGCAAAACAGCGAACAATACCTTTATTACAGAACAGACCATCATCAGACGGCAAACGGAAGTTACTACGTTTATTACAAACTCGGAAACGCTTTGTCCTACACACCTTACTCAAAAGAAGACTATAACATTGAAACGGTTTCCGATGATTTTCTGGGCGCCACATGGTCAAAAGTTATGCTCAGGACAGACAAAAAAGATTCTGTCTTAAAGTATTCGCTCAAAAACGGTGAAAACAGCGTAACCGTTAATTTTCCCGGAGAAAGTGCAACTCCATATTATTCGCTTTACAAAAATGACAGCATTAATACAAAAGACAAGTATTCATACTATCTCGGAGGAAATCACGGACTTACCGTAATACATTCGTCAAATGAAAACGGAAGAAAACTTGTAATATTTAAAGACTCTTATGCAAACAGTATTATTCCTTTTCTTTCCCGGCATTTTGAATACATTCACATAATCGACCTAAGATATTACAATGATGATATCATAAAATATCTGTCGGAAAATCAACTAAATGATATTCTGCTTTTATATAACACTTCAACATTTATGACAGACGACACAATAGAATTGCTCGGAAAGTACACCCTTACTTCTGAATACTCAAAAACGGCTTTTGGAAAAATACCGAAGTCCGTGCCCGTTGAAACAGACTATTTTGAAGACGCGGCATTTATAGGCGACTCATTAACAGAGGGGCTGCGTAGTTTTTCAGGTCTTGACGGAACTGCTTCATTTTATGCCGAAGTCGGAAACAGTTTAAGCGGTATTTTAAGCAATAATTTCGTTAATATAAAAGACGGTAAAAAGGGCACAGTTATCGACGCAGTAAAAGAAACAAAACCAAATAAAATTTATATTATGCTCGGAATAAACGACCTTCCGTCAAAAGATAAAGAAACTGAATTTAAGGAAAATTATTCCAAAGTTATCAAAGAACTCAAAAAGGTCCGCCCCGACTCAACAATTTATGTTCAGGCAATTATGCCGGTATCGAGGCTGAAAGACAGGTACAGCGAGTTTAAAAACCAAAATATTTATGAGTACAACAAAATTCTTGAAGAACTGACAAAAGAAGAGAAAGTTTATTTTCTGACGCCTTACGAAATGTTTGTTGACGATGAGGGATACTTAAGGAGTGACTTAACCCCCGACGGAGTTCATCTTGAAATATCATTATACAAAGACTGGGTAGAATATCTTAAGTGCCATACTGTTCCCGAACTGGGCACCGGCACCAAAAAAACAGACATTAAGGACAAAAACACTTTTAACGGCAACTCAAAAATCGATATTGCCTCTCTGGCAGACAAATTAAATGAGAACATAAGTTTTGAAGACTCTTTGTCAAAAACCTCTCCAAACTCGATTTTTGCCAACTACGGCATAGAGCCCAACCTTCTTGCCGATGGAATTTTGTACACCGGAAGCGGAATAACGGCGGAAGAAATTGCAGTTTTTGAAGTTACAGACCCTAAAAATATCAAAAAGATTAAATTACTTTGCGAAAGACACATTGAAGAAAAAAGGAAGGCGTATAAAGACTATATTCCGAAAGAACTTGAAAAACTTAAATCACCTGTTATAATAGCAAAAGATAATGTTGTTGCAGTATGTATATCTGACGATAACAAAAAAGCAAAGCAAATAATTGCAGATTTCTTGAATTAAAAAAGCGGCTTTAAAATGAAGTGAACCCAAAAGTTTAGACAAAATTAAATATTAGTTTGCTCTGGAATGAGTTCGGTACTGTACCGGACTCATTCCTTTTAGTTTCATAGAAATTCTTTCGTTGTTGTAGTAATCAATATATCTTTTTAATTCATCTATGAAAGCGTTAACGCTTTCAAATTTCTCGCCGTAAAACATTTCAACCTTTAATCTGCCAAAAAAGTTTTCCATAGCACCATTGTCCATACAATTACCTTTGCGTGACATACTTTGGATAATGTTATGTTTTTCCGGTAACCGTTGATATTCGGCGTGTTGGTATTGCCACCCTTGGTCAGAATGAAATAACGGTTTTGCGTCAGCAGGAAACTTTTGAACAAACCATCAAGCATTTCTCTGATTTGCCATAAATTTGGACTTAATGATATGGAGTATGACACAATTTCACGATTATATAAGTCCATTACCGGTAATAAATATACCTTATCATCACATACTTTAAATTCAGTAACATCTGTTGTAAGTTTTTCAAAAGGCTTTGAAACTGTAAAATCTCTTTTAAGCAGATTATCTGCAACCTTACCAACTTCCCCCTTGTATGAATGATACTTACCATTTTTGCGTTGTTTTGCATGAATATTAAGCTCGTTCATCAGGTTTAATACAGTTTTATGATTGATTGTATATCCTTTTTGTTTTAGAACAGATAAAATTCTACGATAACCAAATCTACCTTTGTTTTGATTGAATATGTCAAGTATTTCGTCTTTAATTTTTTTGTATTCATCTGTGTCCTTTGGTTTTAGATAATAGTAAAAGGTGCTTCTTGCAAGACCAGCCAATTTCAACAAATCTTTAAGCGGATACAATTGCCTTAATTCAGCGATAATTAACGCTTTTTGCCGTTCTTTCGCTCTTCCGCAAGAACTAAGGCACTCAGTTTTTTTTAATAATCTATCTCCATTCTAAGTCGCTGATTTTCAGCAATTAAATCTTCTTCTACTTTCTTATCAAGTTTAGGGGGACGACCTTTTCGTGTCCCGCTTGCTTTACAAACTCTGCCTCGTCTTTCTTTCATCAGACCTTAGGCTCCTTCTTCTAAAAATATGCGTTCCCATTTTTTTAGAAATTCGAAACTGTTTTCATTTAAGTGCGGAAAATACTTTCTCATTGTTTCACGATATCCTAAATGGTGTTCTCGCATATCCATTATAACAGATAGTTTGAATTCTGGCGAGTAGTTTTTGTTTTTCCTTCCTGTTTTACCCATAAAAATATGCACCTCCAAAAGTGTCTAACTTTTGGGGTGCATATCATTTCTGAAACCTTTTTCTTATTATTATTTTTAATCTCCGAAACAAATTCCTATAGCCTTTGCCATTTTAACCAATTCGTTATCCGGTGTAACATTCTTTGTTTTCTGACCGATAACATCTTCAAGTGAAGCATAACCTATCTTATCGCCCTGGAGAGTTACCATATTGCCGTATTTGCCGCTCATCAGAAGTTCAACTGCAGCATAACCGTATCTTGTTGACAAAACTCTGTCATGACCTGTAGGCGTTCCGCCTCTCTGGATATGTCCCAAAACCGTTGCTCTTGCTTCCGAGCCGCAAAGTTTTTCCAACTGGTCTGCAACCATACTTGCAACGCCGCCGAATCTTATAGCATCAGGCGAGTCCTCAACAATTTTAGCAACAACCGCCTCGCCGCCCTTGGGTTTTGCACCTTCTGCAACTGCAACGATTGAAAAGTCTTTGCCGTTTTTCTTGTCATTGTTAATTTTTTCAGCAACTTTATTAATATCAAAAGGAATTTCGGGAAGAAGTATTACATCAGCCGCACCTGCGATACCGCCGTGAAGTGTAAGCCAGCCTGCACCTCTGCCCATTATTTCAACACACATAATTCTGTGATGCGACATACCTGTTGTTCTTAATCTGTCCATACAGTCGGTTACAATGCTGATTGCAGTATCAAATCCGAATGTATAATCCGTGCATGCAAGGTCATTATCAATGGTTTTCGGGATACCGATAACTTTTACTCCTTTTCTGGAGAAATCTCTGCCCGAAGTTAATGTTCCGTCGCCGCCCAAAATAAGTATTGCGTCAATTCCCTCATCCTTAAGATTTTGAACCGCAACATCAGAAACATCATGATACTTGATTTTTCCGTTTTCATCTCTTACTATTTCATCATTTTCATCTCTTACCGGATAAATAAACAAATTGTCTTTATTTGACGAATTTAAAATAGTACCGCCGACATTTAATATTTCCTGAACCTTGTCAAGTGTAAGAGGTACGAAAGTTTTGTGATAAAGTCCGTGGTAACCGTTTTTAATTCCCACAACCTCAAGACCGTATTTTTCTATTGCCGTCTTAACAACTGCCCTTATAACAGGATTAAGTCCCGGGCAGTCGCCGCCGCCGGTCATAATACCGATTTTCTTAATTTCTGACATCTATATAACCTCCAAAATTATTATACATAAAAATAATCTATATTATTTTACAATATTTTGCCAGAAAATGCAATATTTTCACTAAAATAAATTCATTTTACTTTGCTTATACGCATCCTGCCGTTGACATATTTTTTTTGATATGATAACATTTATACGAAAAAAAGTATAGCGGGAGGAAAATATGAGAAAAAAAACACTATTATTTGTTTTGTCAATCTTAGTATTATTATATTCGGTTCCGGTGTCTGCGTACGATCTTCCGGGTTCTTTCTGGAGCCTTAATGAAAATTACGGAAACGCCTTAAATTCCAAAAATTACCGAGATGTGGTTTTATACGGAAGTCAGGTTATCGACCTTATTTCAAAAGAACCGTCAAACGAACAAACTGACAATATTATGGGTTCAAGGCTTTATGATACGGCATTTGCCTGCTTTTATACAGGAGAGTTTGAAAAAGGAGCCGAATATTTCAAACAATATATTCCATACGGCGAAAAAAACAACTGGACAGACGGCATAAGAATTGCAAAAGAGTTTGTAAAACAGTTGACTCCTGAATTAAATCTTTATGAAGCCACCGACCAAAACCCAAAATTTTACAATGCAAAAAACGAACCGAACGGCGTTTTATACGGACAGGTAAGCGAAAAAGAGGAAACTTCCGATTCTATGGTTCTTTTATACCTTGAATACGGATATGAAAATGAATTTGACTGGGCAAAAGTTGTTCTCAAAAATGCACAGAAAAACGGCAAGGCTGTTGAACTTGCCCTAAACTTTCCAAATCAGGGTCGGACAGCCAAAAATATTTCAAATTCCGATTCTTATCTTGAAAAATTTGTAAATCTTGTTTCGGAGTTTAAAAATGTTCCGATTTATTTAAGAATAGGTGCCGAAGTAAATATATGGGGCAGCACCTGTACTCCCGATGAATTTAAAAACGCTTTTAAAACTATTGCGTCAAGGGTTAAAAACTTTGACAATGTTGCAACAGTTTACGGTGTCGCACATACAGACCCGTGGCAAAGCGAAACAAGACCTTACACCACAGATGATTTTTACCCCGGCGATGATTTGGTTGACTATGTGGGAATTACAATTTACTGCAACAGGTATTTTGAAGGAAAAACCTATGACGGGGTTGACAGATTTAACGAAATTTGTTTTAAGACGGGTTACAGCAGCGACCCTGTTCTTATGATTAAAGATTTTGTTGAAAAATATTCGGGCAGGAAACCCGTTATTATCTCAGAATGCGGAAGTGCATACTATACAGGCGGCGAAATGAACACTTACCACCATGAGTGGGCGGCCCAAAAACTAAAAGAAATTTACATAAATATACCTTTGGCTTATCCTGAGGTTAAACTTATTGCGTATTTTAACAAAAATATGCCCAATGAGGCAAATTATTATGATCTTACCGGCTCGAAGTTATTGCAAAGCACTTACGACAGCATAAATTCTCCCGTTTTTCTTAAAAACAGGTTTTCGGGAAAAGCGGAAAGATTTTACAAAAAAATTGAAAGCGATGAGTCTGTTCAGGGCGGAAAAACTGTTTGTGCGTATGCTCATCTTTACGGGGCCGACACTGTTCAGGTTGACTATTACTTAAACGGCAAATGGTTTGATACCGTGCGTGAAATTCCTTTTGAAACAACTGTCCCGAACAGTTCGGGAATCCTGCACATTGTTGCGACCGACAACAACGGAAACACTGTGCAAAAAGACTTTAAAGTTTCTGGAAAACCGCTTGAAAAGGGAGAATTCACCGATACTGACTCCTTAAATGATTTTCAGAAAAATGCACTTAAACAAGTTGCTTTAAAAGGTATCATAAACGGATATGAGGACTCTTCTTTTAAGCCGTACGAAACTGTTACAAGGGCAGAATTTGCCACAATTGTTTCAAAAATGATGGGTTATTCTTCAGATAAAAACTGTGACTTTTCAGACGCGAAAGACCACTGGGCAAGTAAATTTATCAACTCTTGCGTTGAAAAAGGTGCAGTTTCGGGAATAGGAAACAATAAATTTGCACCCGAAGACTCTGTCACCGGAGAACAGGCATTCAAAATTATCACGGTTATCAAAGGTTTGGCACCGAATAACGCTTCTTACCCTGACGGATTTATTAATTCTGCAGTTAAAAACGGACTTACCGAAAACCTTATTATCAGCAATTATTCGGATAATCTTTCGAGAATAGATACTGCCGTAATGATTTTTAAAGCATTGAACTAAAGGAGTTTAAGATGAAACCTAAAGACATATTAACACTTAATATTACAGGCACTGCATCTGACGGAAGAGGAATTGCAAAATCGGACGGCAAGGTTGTATTTGTTTTGGGAGCGGTTGAAGGCGACGCTGTTTCGGCTGAAATTTATACAGTTCACAAAACATATATGACGGCTGGTGTTATCAAAATAGAAACACCGTCGCCTTTGAGAAACAACGACGCTTGCAAATATTCCGAAAAGTGCGGCGGATGTCCTCTTTCCCATATCAGATACGAACATCAGTTGAAAATTAAAAAACAAACGGTTACAGACGCCTTTACCAGGCTTTCAAAAATAAATCTTGACGGTGTTACTGTTTCTGACACTGTAGGAATGGAAAATCCGATTGCATACAGAAACAAAATGGTTTTTCCAATAGGTGAAACAAACGGTGTTATTTCGGGAGGCTTTTATTCCGCAAAAAGCCATAATATTGTGCCGCTTGACTGCTGCAGTGCGGGTGATGAAATAAACATATCAATTCTGAATACGGTTTTGTCATTTATGAGAGAACACAATATAAAACCGTACAATGAAAAAAGCGGAAAAGGAAGCATCCGCCGTGTTTTTGTAAGAACGGGGTATAATTCAAAGCAACTTATGATTGTTTTGTGTTCTGCAAAACGGGAAATTAAAAATATTGAAGGTTTGGTACAAAAACTTAAAGATTTAAAATGCGGAAAATATGTATTAAAAAGCATTATACTAAATGTTAACAGAAAACCGAATAACCTTGTTCTGGGGAGCGAAAATTATGTCCTATTCGGAACTTCTTCAATATGCGATACGCTTTTAGGTCTTAAATTTTTAATATCTCCCAACAGTTTTTATCAGGTAAACCCCGTTCAGACCGAAAAACTTTACACGCTGGCGCTTAACGCCGCAGCAGTTACAAAAGACGATACCGTTCTTGATGTCTACTGCGGAATCGGAACTATTTCTCTCAGTGCCGCTCAAAGAGCAAAAAAAGTTATCGGTGTTGAAATAGTCGACGATGCAATAAAAGATGCAAGAGAAAATGCAAAATTAAACAATATCGAAAACGCATTGTTTTACTGCGGTGCGGCTGAAAATACAGTTCCCTCAATAATAAACAGCCACGGAAAAATAAACACAGTTATTATAGACCCTCCGAGAAAAGGAAGCGATAATATAACCTTAAATGCAATATTAAATGCCGCTCCTGAAAAGATTGTCTATGTTTCCTGCAATCCTATAACCCTCGCAAGAGATGTAAAATATCTTGTCGAAAACGGATATAAACTCATATCCCTCACTCCGGTCGATATGTTCCCGAACACATCTCATGTTGAGACGGTTGTTCTTTTGTCCCAACTGAAACAAAAGCCGGATGATTACATTAATGTCACGATTGAACTTGATGGTATGGATATAACATCTGCAGAGACTAAGGCTACATATGATGAGATAAAGAAGTATGTGTCTGAACATAATGCCGGCATGAAGGTTTCCAATCTGTATATCTCACAGGTAAAGAGAAAATGCGGAATTGAGGTTGGA